>CALMWM010000503.1 GCA_937873435.1 uncultured Gallionellaceae bacterium | reverse complement strand
AGCGGTGACGATTTCCAGGCATTGCTTGCCAACACCGCCGGCATCTGGCCGCACGGCGACGGACTCACCTGGCAGCAAAACAGCCGGGACGAGTGGGCGCGGTGATCTACCTGCTCGACTCGGTCATTCTCATCGACCATTTCAACGGTATCGCAGCGGCTTCCGCTTTCCTGCGCGAACACCGCGACAAGGCTGCCATTTCCGCCATCACGCGCGCAGAAGTACTGACAGGCTTCGACGAGGCGCAAAGCGCTCTGCCCGCCCGTTTGCTTGACGCCTTCGTCTGCCTGCCGCTGGATCGAACCACGGCCGATCTTGCCGCACGCTTGCGCCGAGCACACCGCTGGAAACTGCCAGACGCCATCCAGGCCGCCGTGGCACAGCAGCACAACCTGCGGTTGGTGACGCGCAATACCAAGGATTTCCCGGCGGACGGATTCGATTTTGTCCTGACGCCGTATTTGCTCTGAGCCCGGCGGGGCAATAGCTGACGAGCACTACGCTTATTGCACCCACATGCTCCCTAATAACCTGCCTGACAGAAAACCATGAACTTCACCCTCCACAACACTGACGGCCCCGCCCGGCGCGGCACCCTGCAACTCGCCCACGGCGCGGTCGAAACGCCGGCCTTCATGCCGGTCGGCACTTACGGTTCGGTCAAGGCGATGTCGCCGGTCGAACTGAAGGAAATCGGCGCGCACATCGTGCTCGGCAACACCTTTCACCTGTGGCTGCGGCCCGGGCTGGAGGTTATCGAAGCGCACGGCGGGCTGCATCGTTTCATGGGCTGGGACGGGCCGATCCTGACCGATAGCGGCGGCTTCCAGGTGTTCAGCCTGGGGGCGTTGCGCAAAATCAGCGAGGAGGGGGTGAAATTCCAGTCGCCGATCAACGGCGACCGCTGCTTCCTCACCCCGGAGGAGTCGATGCGCATCCAGAAGGTGTTGAACTCCGACATCGTGATGATTTTCGACGAGTGCACCCCCTTCCCCGCCGACGAAAAACAGGCGGCGGATTCGATGCGCCTCAGCCTGCGCTGGGCGGAGCGCTCGAAGCGCGCCCACGAGGGCAATCCCAATGCGCTGTTCGGCATCGTCCAGGGCGGCATGTTCGAACAGCTGCGCGACGAGTCCTTGCGCGAACTGGTGAAGATCGGCTTCGACGGCTACGCCATCGGCGGGCTGTCGGTGGGCGAGCCGAAGGAAGACATGCTGCGTATCCTTGCCCATACCGCGCCGCAACTGCCGACCGACAAGCCGCGCTACCTGATGGGCGTGGGTACCCCGGAAGACCTGGTGGATGCGGTGGCGCACGGGGTGGATATGTTCGACTGTGTGATGCCGACCCGCAATGCGCGCAACGGCTGGCTGTTCACCCGCTTCGGCACGGTGAAGATCAAGAACGCCCAATACCGCCTCGACACCCGCCCGCTCGACGAGGAATGCGGCTGCTACGCCTGCCGCAATTTTACCCGCGCCTACCTCCATCACCTGTTCCGCATCGGCGAAATCCTCGGCGCGCGCCTCAACACCATCCATAACCTGCACTACTATCAGGAACTGATGCAGGGGATGCGCCGTGCCATCGAGGAAAAGCGCTTCGAAGCCTTCGTCGCGGAATTCCGCCGAGCACGGGAAAGCGCATCGTGCTAGAATCCGGCGTTCAATTTTTCGCTTTTCTGGAGAGCTAACATGCTGTTTAATCTGGCACACGCCGCCGACGGCGCACCGGGCGACCCGGGAATCATGGGCTTCTTGCCGCTGATCGTCATTTTCGTCTTGTTCTATTTCATGCTGCTGCGCCCGCAAATGAAGCGCGCCAAGGAACAGAAAAACATGCTCGAAGCCCTGCAAAAAGGCGATGAAGTGGTGACCGCAGGCGGCACGCTGGGCAAGGTGATCAAAGTGACCGAGAACTTCATTACGCTGGAAATCGCGGCGAACACCACGATCCATGTGCAAAGGTCGGCCATCCAGACATTGCTGCCGAAGGGCACGATCAAGGATCTCGATAAATAAGAAAAACAGTTTTTAGTTTTGAGTGTTAAGTGTTGAGTTGTGGAATGCGCTTTGCGCGTAATCAGAAATAGCGGCGTACGGCGCGCAGCGCGCGACGACATCAACGCAACACTCAACACTAAACATTCAAAACTGTTTTTGTTTCTCATTTTAGTCCCGAGGTAATCCATGAACCGTTATCCCCTGTGGAAAAACATCGTCATCGGTGTGGCGCTGTTGCTTGGACTGATCTACACCCTGCCCAATTTCTTCGGTGAAATGCCGGCGGTACAGGTTTCTCCCTTGCGCAGCATGACCAAGGTCGACCAGACGTTGCTGACGCGCGTCGAGGACGCCCTGAAGCAGAACAACATCGTCCACCAGGGCGTATTTCTCGACTCATCCGGTGTGAAAGTGCGCCTCGCCGACACCGATACCCAGATCAAGACCAAGGACATCCTGCAAACCAGCCTCGGCGAGAATTTCGTGGTAGCGCTCAACCTGCTGTCGAGTTCGCCCAAGTGGCTCACCAGCATGGGCGCGTTGCCGATGTACCTCGGCCTGGACTTGCGCGGTGGCGTGCATTTCCTGTTGCAGGTGGACATGAAGAGCGCGCTTGACCGTGCGCTGGAGCGCTATAACGGCGACATCCGCACCGCGTTGCGCGAAAAGAAAGTGCAGTATTCCGGGATTGCCCGCGTCGGCCAGAGCGTGGAAGTCAAATTCCGCGATGCGGCGGCGCGCACCGAAGCCAGCAACGAATTGCAAAAAAACTTCCCGGATTTGCAGTTGAAGGAACAGGACGACGGCAGCGAATTCAAGCTGATCGGCACGCTCAAGCTGACCGCGCAGAAGAAACTCCAGGAATTCGCACTGCAACAGAACATCACCACCTTGCGTAACCGCATCAACGAACTCGGGGTAGCCGAGCCGATCATCCAGCAGCACGGCCTCGACCGCGTGGTGGTGCAACTGCCCGGCGTGCAGGACACCGCCAAGGCCAAGGACATTCTCGGGCGCACCGCCACCCTGGAAATCCGCATGGTGGACGAGGAACACGACGTGGCGGCGGCGATGAACGGCCAGATTCCCTTCGGATCGGAACTCTACACCGAGCGCAACGGCTTGCCGCTGCTGGTGAAGAAGAACGTTATCCTGACCGGCGACTACATCAGCGACGCCCAGCCTGGTTTCGACAACCAGAGCGGCGAACCGGCCGTGCACCTCAGCCTGGACGGGCGCGGCGCGCGCCTGTTCAAGCAGGCGACCCGCGAAAACGTGGGCAAGCGCATGGCCATCCTACTGATCGAAAAAGGCAAGGGCGAGGTCATCACCGCACCGGTGATCCGCGAGGAAATCGGCGGCGGGCGGGTACAGATCAGCGGCCGCATGAACACCGTGGAAGCCAGCGACACTGCGTTGTTGCTGCGTGCCGGCGCTTTGGCCGCGCCGATGGACATCATCGAGGAACGTACCGTCGGCCCGAGCATGGGCGCGGAAAACATCGCCAAGGGTTTCAGCTCGAACGTCTACGGCTTTATCGCGATCGCCGTATTCATGATCTTTTACTACCGGCTCTTCGGGATCATTTCGACGCTGGCGCTGGCCGCCAACGTGCTGTTCCTGGTGTCCATCCTGTCGCTGCTCCAGGCCACGCTGACGCTGCCCGGCATGGCGGCTATCGCGTTGACGGTAGGTATGGCGATCGACTCCAACGTGCTGATCAACGAACGCATCCGCGAGGAACTGCGCAACGGCATCAGTCCGCAGGCGGCGATCCACGCCGGCTACGAGCGCGCCTTCGACACCATTCTCGACTCCAACATCACCACCTTCATCGCCGGCATCGCGCTGTTCTGGTTGGGCTCCGGCCCGGTACGCGGCTTCGCGGTGGTGCTGTGCCTGGGTATCATCACCTCGATCTTCAGCGCGGTGATGGTGTCGCGTTCCCTAGTCAACCTGACCTACGGACGCCAGGCAAGACTGGCAAAGGTGTCAATATAAACAAAGCGCCTTTCTCCTTCGCTCCCTCTCCCGCAAACGGGAGAGGGTTGGGGAGAGGGGGGTAGAGACGCAAAATCTTGCGTCTCTACAACACGCGAACACGCGAGGTTTACGTTAAGGAAATAACATGCTGGAATTTTTCAATATCAAGCGCGACATTCCGTTCATGAGCTATGCACGGGTCACTACCCTAATTTCGCTGGTGACCTTCATTCTCGCAGTGGCGGCGTTGGGAATCAAAGGCCTGAATTTCGGCGTGGATTTTACCGGCGGTACGGTGATGGAGCTGTCCTACCCGCAAACGGCGGACATCCACAAGATTCGCGCCACACTGGAACAGGCAGGCTACGGCGACGCCGCGGTGCAGAATTTCGGCACCTCGCACGATGTGCTGGTGCGCCTGCCGGTCAAGCTAAATGTTAGCGGCGCGCAGTTGAGCGAGAAAATCTTTGCCGCGCTACAAGGCGCCGACAGCACCGTCAAACTGCAACGCGTCGAATTCGTCGGCCCGCAGGTCGGCAAGGAGCTCTACGAGAACGGCGCGCTGGCGCTGATCGTAGTTTGCCTCGGTATCATGACCTACCTGGCGATGCGCTTCGAATGGCGTTTCTCGGTGGCGGCGATCATCGCCAACATGCACGATGTGGTGATCATTCTCGGCTTCTTCGCGTTCTTCCAGTGGGAATTCTCGCTCACCGTGCTGGCCGCCATCCTGGCCGTGCTGGGGTATTCGGTCAACGAATCGGTAGTGGTGTTCGACCGGATCCGCGAAAACTTCCGCAAGATGCGTAAGGCCAGCGTGCCGGAGATCATCGACAATGCGATTACCCGCACCATGTCGCGAACCATCATCACCCACACCATGACTGAACTGATGGTGTTGTCGATGCTGTTCTTCGGCGGCGAGGCGTTGTTCTACTTCGCGCTGGCGCTGACTATCGGTATCGTCTTCGGTATCTACTCGTCAGTGCTGGTCGCCAGCCCGATCGTGATGTGGTTGGGCGTATCGCGCGAGGATTTCATCAAGCCGGAAAAGAAAGAGGGCGAAGAGGCGGAAGTCCTGCCTTAAATGGAGCTGATTACCTCCCTCCTCGACCTCGTCCTGCACCTCGACCAGCACCTGCTTCTACTGGTGCAGGATTACGGTTCCTGGGTCTACCTGATCCTGTTCCTGATCATTTTTTGCGAAACCGGTCTGGTGGTGACGCCGTTCCTGCCCGGCGACTCGCTGCTCTTCGTCGTCGGCGCGCTGGCGGCGACCGGCGCGCTGGCGCCGGAGAGCGTAATTCTGCTGCTGGCCGGCGCTTCGATCCTGGGCGACAACACCAATTACTGGATCGGGCGATTTTTCGGCCCCAGGATCTTCAAGAGCGAACAATCGCGCCTGCTCAACCCGCGCCACCTGGAACAGACCCACCAGTTCTACCAGCGCCACGGCGGTAAGACCGTCATCCTGGCGCGCTTCTTCCCGATCATCCGCACCTTCGCCCCCTTCGTCGCCGGCGTCGGCAAGATGGACTACCGCCAGTTCGTACCCTACAGCCTGATCGGCGGCATCGCCTGGGTCGGCTCGCTGGTGCTGGCCGGCTATTTCTTCGGCAACATCCCATTCATCAAACAGAACCTGACCCTGATGATTTTCGGGATCGTGGCGATTTCACTGTTGCCCGGGATCATCGGCCTCATTCGCCACCGCGCCAATTCCTGAAGCGCTGCCTGTTGTTGCACCTTGCGCTTCATCGACGTCCTTCTCCCCCAGCCCCTCTCTCGCAAGTGGGCGAGGGGAGTAATCGCTAAATCGACACTGGGCGAGGCATTATGGGAACGCGCCGGTTAGAATTTCAGCGTCTCGCCCACCTTCATCTCGTGCAGTCTGGTTTTCACGCCCTGCTTGGCGAGCGCCTTGCCGAAGGCATCCACCGTGCCGTCCAGTACCGGGAAAGTGCCGAAATGCATCGGGATCACCATGCCGGGTTTGACCAGCCGCGCCGCTTCCGCCGCGCGTTCCGGCCCCATCGTGAAATGGCCGCCGATGCAGGCTAGCATCGCATCGACCTGGTGGAATCGGGAAATCAGCGCCATATCGCCGAATACGTCGGTGTCGCCGGTGTGGTAGATCGTCGGGCCGTTTTTCACCGTGATCAGGAAGCCGCCGGGGTTGCCGCCGTCGTGGACGTCCTTGTCGGCGCTGCCTTCCGGCGCCATCACGGTGGAGCTGTGGATGGCGGGGATAAAAGCGATTTTCACGTCGCCGTCGAGCAGGTTCAGTTCACCGCCGAAATTTCCGGCGGTATCGTAGCCCATCAGATCCTTCGGATAGCCGCCGTATTGCACCAGCGCTTTCCCCAGGTCGAAGGTGGCAACCAGTTTGGCGCCGGTTTTCCTGGCAATCTCGACAGCGTTGCCGACATGGTCGAAGTGGCCGTGGGTGATCAGGATCAGGTCGGCCTTGTCGAGCCTGGCGAGGTCTTCCTTGCCGGACTTGTTGGCGGGATTGACGATCCACGGGTCGATCAGCAGCACCTTGCCGCCCGGCGTGGTCAGTTTGAAGGCCGCGTGGCCGTACCAGGTCAGTTCGGTTCCGCCCGCCCAGACTACGACGGGAAGCAGCATTAACAAAGCCAGCA
>CALMWM010000502.1 GCA_937873435.1 uncultured Gallionellaceae bacterium | reverse complement strand
GTCGTCGGGCGCTGGCACCAGTTTGCCACGAGCGGATTCAGGCGCGATCCCACGGAGCTTTGGGATGCGCAGTGGCCGGCGTTGTTGGCCTAGGACGCTAAAGCTCGAAAATTTCGCCGCGCAGCAGTCGACGGAACGGGCGCCCTCGGACATGGCTGGCGATTTCCGCCAGCATTGCCTCCTCGCGTCCGCTTTCCATGTGGGCGATCAGCACTTCCGCCGGTTTTTCCAAACGCTGCAAGCCCAGCGCCAGCAAGGCGGGGGTCATGTGGCCGGATCTTTCCGCAATCGCGGCATGGGCGTCGAGGAAAGTGCATTCGATCATCAGGTGTTTCAGTTCGGGAATGCGGTTGAGGGCAGCCCAGAAGCGTTCGTCCAGCGTGGTGTCGCCGCTATACACAAAAGCGGCACTACCGCTGTCCATTTGATAGCCTACGCCCGGCACGGAATGGCGCGCCGGCAGCGGAGTGATGCGGCGTTCCCCGAACGTCACCGGCGTGCCGACAGCGATAGGCGAGTAGCGGAAATAGGGGGCGTCGGGGCTGGGGATGGCGCTGTAATCCGGCCATAGTCGCCCGTCGAAGACACATTCGCGCAACGCGACGATGGTTTCCGGCAAGGCATGTACCGTGACCGGCTTGCTGCGGTATTCCGCCGCAGCATCGATCAGCATCGGCAGCAGGGCGATATGGTCGAGATGCGAATGCGTAAGGAAGATATGGTCGATACGCACGATTTCGTCCAGCGCCAAATCGCCCGCGCCGGAGCCGGCGTCGATCAGGATGTCGTCGTCCACCCGCAGTGAAACGGTACGGCGTTCGCCGCCCAAACCGCCATCGCAGCCAAGCACGCGGATCTTCATGCGCACACCGGACATGCCGGGTCCTTGAGCAGGCGAATATTGCGCCATGCCATGCTCAGGCCGTCAAGCAGCAGCAGGCGACCGGCCAGGGATTCGCCTACGCGGGCCAGTAGCTTGAGCGCTTCGGCGGCCTGCACCGAACCGATGATGCCGACCAGCGGCGCAAACACCCCTAGCGTCGCGCAACGCTCGTCCTCCTGCTCGGCGAGTTCGGGGAATAGGCAGTGATAGCAGGGGGTGTCTGGCATCCTGAAATCGAATACCGCCACCTGTCCGTCGAAACGCACGGCGGCGCCTGAGACCAGGGGTTTTTTCAGGCGCGCGCAGACCCGGTTGATGGCGTGGCGGGTGGCGAAATTGTCGCTGGCATCGAGTACCACATCCGCATCCGCGGCGAGCAGCATCAGGTCGTCTTCCGACAGGCGTTTTTCCACGGCGGTTACCGCGATTTCGGGGTTGATTCCAGCCAGGGTGCGTTGCGCGGAGACGGCCTTGTTCACGCCGATGCTGGCGGTGGCATGGACGACCTGGCGTTGCAGGTTGGTGAGGTCGACTGTGTCGCCGTCGCAGATGGTGAGTTTGCCGACCCCGGCGGAAGCCAGGTAGAGCGCGACCGGTGAGCCCAGGCCGCCGGCCCCGACGATCAGCGCCCGCGACCGCAAAAAAATTTCCTGCCCCTCGATACCGATTTGCGGTAGCAGGATGTGGCGGCTATAGCGCAGGAGCTGCTCATCGTTCATCGAGCGGCTACCGGTTCTGGAAAATTTGCAGCCCCTTCAGCAGGTTCAGCGCCTGGTTCAATTGGTAGTCGTTTTTCGATGCCAATTCCGGCGGGGTGGCCGCGTCTTCATTGTCGTTGCGGGCGCCGGGTTTGACATCCTTGCCTTTAGGCGGCTGTTTAGTCGGTGTCGGCAACTTGATGGGCGCCGCTTCCGGCTTGGTGTCGCCATCCTTGTTGCCGTTGCTCAAGTGTCGGTCGAGGTCGGCCTCGCGCAGGTGCATCCCGGATTCCACGCCGCTGAGCTTGGCGTCGTCAACCATGATGTCGGGCGTGATCCCCTTGGCCTGAATGGAGCGTCCGTTGGGTGTGAAATAGCGCGCCGTGGTGAGTTTGATCGCGGTGTTGTTGCCCAAGGGGAGCACGGTTTGCACCGAGCCTTTGCCGAAGGACTGCGTACCCATGATGATCGCGCGTTTGTGATCCTGCAATGCGCCGGCGACGATTTCCGACGCGGAAGCCGAGCCGCCGTTGACCAGCACCACCATCGGCACTTTCTTGACGTCGGCCGGCAGGTTCTTCAGGAAATCCTCCTTGCCCATGCCGTGCAGGTAGTTCTGTTTGCTCGCGGTCAGGCGCATCTTGGCATCCTCGGTGCGTCCGTCGGTATAAGTGACCAGCGCATCCTTGGGCAGGAAGGCTGCGGCGACTCCGACCGCGCCGTTCAACAGGCCGCCCGGATCGTTGCGCAGGTCGAGCACCAAGCCCTTGAGCGGCACTTTGTTTTGTTTGTAAAGACTTTCAACTGCCTTGGCGAGGTTTTCCCCGGTGTGTTCCTGGAACTGCGTAACCCTGATGTAACCGTAGCCTTCTTCGGCCAGTTTCGATTTGACGCTCTGGATCTTGATGACGGCACGCACCAGGGTAAAGGTCAGGGGCTTGCCTTCGCCCTTGCGCACCACGGTCAGGACAATCTTGGTGCCGGGTTTGCCGCGCATCCGCTTGACGGCGTCGTTGAGGGTCAGGCCCTTGACCGGGGTGTCGTCTAGTTTGACGACCAGGTCGCCGCTTTTTATGCCGGCCTGGTATGCCGGGGTGTCTTCGATAGGTGAAACCACCTTGACGAAGCCGTCTTCCATGCTGACTTCTATGCCCAGGCCGCCGAATTCGCCTTGGGTGCCGACTTGCAGATCCTTGAATGAATCGGCGTCGAGGTAAGCCGAGTGCGGGTCGAGACCGGACAACATGCCGTTGATTGCCTCGGTAATGAGCTTTTTGTCTTCCACCGGTTCGACGTAATCGCTCTTGATCTTGCTGAATACTTCGGTGAATGCGCGCAGTTCGTCGATGGGCAGGGGTGCGGCGGCTTCGACGGTCTTGTCGGCGACCGCGGATAAGTTCAGGCTGATCAATACACCGGCAAAGGCGCCGAAGAGAACCAGACCCACATGATGCAATTTGCCGCGCATTTCCATCTCCAAAATGTTGCTATTTAAGGCTGACCCAGGTCAGCGGGTTAAATGGTTTGCTTTGATAGCGAAGCTCGAAGTATAAACCGGATTCCGGGATTCCGCCGCTATTTCCCACGCTGGCGACGGTATCGCCGGCCTTCACGTTTTCCCCGGCCTGTTTGTATAAAGTTTCGTTGTTACCGTACAAACTCATGAAGCTGTCGCCGTGGTCGATGATGATGATATTGCCGAAACCGCGCAGCCAATCCGAGAAAACCACTTGTCCGCCCGCCACTGCTTTTACCGCCTGGCCGGCAGCGGAGCGGATGAACAGTCCCTTCCAGGTGAGGCCACCGTCTTCACGTGGACTGCCGAAACTGTTGGCTAGTTCCCCTTTTATCGGTAAATGCAGCTTGCCCTTTAGCTGGCGGAACGGGCTATTGGAATCTTCTGGAGCGGGTAGCGCAGTGTTAAGCACGGCCTCAGCGGATTTCCGTGGGGGCATCGGCTTGACTTTCTTCGCCGCTTTGGCCGCCGCTTGCCGGCTCAATCGCTCTATCAGGCTGGTCAGGCTTTTTTCGTCGTTTTTTAGCTTGCCGATTTCATGACGCTGGGCGGCGATTTTCTTGCTGAGTGTCGCGAGCAGAGATTTGCGAGCACTCTGCTCTTTCTTCAGTTGCTTCGATTGGAGTGCTTGTTCTACTTCGATGCGTGCCAATTCGGCGGCTTTTTTCTTTTCCGCCACAGTCAATTTGTCGAGATGCTGGAGGTTGCCGTGCAGGCTACGAATCAACTCGGCGCGGGCGTGCGAAATATCCGCGTAATAGCGCATATGGCGCGCCAACTGGTTGGGGTCTTGCTGGCTGAACAGGATTTCCAGGTAATCGTGCTGTCCATGCAGATACAGCTGGGTGAGCAGCTTGCCGATCTGCTCTTGCTGTCCGGCGATGGAGGAGCGGGTCTTGCCGCTGTCCTGCTGCAAACGCGCGACTTCGCCGTTGGCTTCCCTTTGTTGCTGTGCCAGCTTATGGAGTTCGCGATTGGCGGCGCTGATGGCTTGTTCCGAGTGTTTCAAGGCGTCGCTGGCATCGGATTTGGCGCCTTGTGCGCTTTCCATCTCCTGTTGCAACGACTTGATGCGGTCGCGCAGTTCGCTGAGTTCGCCACTGGGCGAAGCAGCAGGCGCGCCCAGCGCAGGCAGAGCGCAGAACGCCGCCAGCAGCGCGCACCACCTAACGGTCATGGCGAATCGCCGCCCGGAATAATGAAACGTCAATTCGCCATGACCGTTTCCCTCACCCCGACCCTCTCCCGCCTGCGGGAGAGGGGGACGAGGTCTCGCTTCGCGAGTTTCATGTTAGACATCGCGATCAGTCGAACTCGATCAGCGAGTTGCCGGCCATTTCCGGTGGCTGCGGCAGCCCCATCATTTTCAGCAGGCTGGGTGCCACGTCCTTGAGTGCGCCGCCGTCGGCCAGTTTCGCCGGGCGTCCCACATACAGGAACGGCACGTCGAAAGTGGTGTGAGCGGTATGCGGCGCCTTGGTGGTCTCGTCGAGCATTTTCTCGGCATTGCCGTGGTCGGCGGTAATCAGCACCTCGCCGCCGATTTCGCACATCGCGGTTACCACTCGTCCGACGCATTCGTCCAGCACTTCCACCGCTTTTACCGCCGCCGGAAGGATGCCGGTATGGCCGACCATGTCGCCGTTGGCGTAGTTGCACACGATGGCATCGTACTTGCGGCTGCGGATGGCTTCCACCAGCTTGTCGGTGACTTCGCGGGCACTCATTTCGGGTTGCAGGTCATAGGTGGCGACGCGCGGCGATTGCACCAGGATACGGTCTTCGCCGGCGACCGGCGCTTCCACCCCGCCGTTGAAGAAGAAGGTGACATGGGCGTATTTCTCGGTCTCGGCGATGCGCAGCTGGTGCAGGCCGAGGCTGGAAATGAAGTCGCCAAAACCGTTGTGCACGCTGTCGGGCGGGAAGGCCACCGGTACGTGAAAGTTCTTGTTGTAGCCGGTCAGCGTGCAATAGGTCGCGAGTTTGGGATAAGCGGCACGTTCGAATTCGGCGAAATCCGGCTCGATAAACGCACGGGTGATTTCGCGAGCCCGGTCGGCGCGGAAATTCATGAATACGACCACGTCGTCGTCCTGGATGCGCACGGCCTCGCCGCCGGGCGGCACGATCAGGGTCGGCTTGACGAATTCGTCGTTTTCGCCGCGCGCATAGGCGGCCTGCAAACCTTGCAGCGCATCCGGCGCCGTGAATTCGGCCTGTCCCAGCGTCAACATGTCATAGGCGACCTTGACCCGTTCCCAGCGCTTGTCGCGATCCATCACGTAATAACGTCCGCCGATCGAGGCGATGCGGCCGACGCCGAGCTGGGCGAATTTGTCCTCGGCGTGCTTCAAGTAGCTTTCTGCGGATTGCGGCGGCGTGTCGCGCCCGTCGAGGAAGGCGTGCAGATAGAGTTTTTCGATGCCGGCTTGCGCCGCCATCTCCAGCATCGCGTAGACGTGCGCTTCCTGGCTGTGCACCCCGCCGTCGGAGAGCAGGCCGAAGATGTGGAGCGCGGAATCCTTATTCTTGGCGGCTTTGACCGCCATGGTCAGCGCGGTGTTGCTGAAAAACTCGCCGTTTGCGACCGCGCGATTGATGCGCGTGAGTTCCTGATATACCACCCGGCCCGCGCCGATGTTCAGGTGGCCGACTTCCGAGTTGCCCATTTGTCCGTCGGGCAGGCCGACTTCGCCGGCGGCAGTGTGGATCAGGGTGTGCGGGCAGGTTTGCCAGAGCCGGTCCCAGTTGGGCTTGTTGGCAAGGGCGATGGCGTTGTCCGCGCCGTTGGGACGGTAGCCGAAACCGTCGAGAATAACCAGCAATACAGGGGTAACCTTCATACAGGGTTTATTTGTTTAACCTTAATCTAAAGTTGCTAATTTTATTATATTTTGATAAAAGACGCATTATCTCTGAAAAGCGGTTACAGGTTTGTGACCGGGACAGCGCAAGGTGGTTCAAAATGGAATTCGAGCAAGTTGAGTTGATGGACAAGGACGAGCACATCGAACAGGCATCGCGCGCCATGAAAGCCATGTCCCATCCTTTGCGCCTGAAAATCCTCTGCGTGCTGGGCGACCAGGAGATCAGCGTGCAGGATATCGTCGACAGTGTCGGCACCTCGCAAAGCAACATTTCCCAGCATCTTGCCATCCTGCGCGACAAAGGTGTGCTGCGCACGCGCAAGGATGCCAACCGCGTCTATTACCGCGTCGGCGACCCGCGCACCCTCAAGCTGATCGGCATGATGCGCGACGTATTTTGCGGGTTTGCCAAGTAGCGCCTCTTTTAAAATCGTAATCGCCGGAACCGCATCGTCCGAACAGTAATTGCGAGTGTCGCGGGACGGCGATGGCATTGCCGGGTGGCCTGATCAAACCCGGCTTCCGTTTTTCGTTTGTTCGCCTAAATCGTGACTAAGTTTTGTTAGTATATTATTATTTGCTAATATATACGGTTTACAGAGATTTAAAGGGGGCTGCATGAAATTGCGTTCGGTGCGCTTGCAAGGTAGCTGGGTCA
>CALMWM010000501.1 GCA_937873435.1 uncultured Gallionellaceae bacterium | reverse complement strand
AAAAACATCGAATTCCCCTGGCCGGTGGCGCAGATGGTCTACCAGCACCACGAGCATCTCGACGGCAGCGGTTACCCGCGTGGGCTGAAGGGCGAGGGAATTATGCTCGGTGCGCGCATCCTGTGCGTGGCCGACGTGGTCGAGTCAATGGCCTCCTACCGCCCCTACCGTCCGGGGCTGGGAACCGCGAAGGCGTTGGCGGAAGTCCGGGAAAACCGTGGCCGGCTTTACGACGCGGCAGTGGTGGAGGTGTGTCTGGGGCTGTTCGAAAGGGGTTACGAGTTCGTCTGACTACCACTTCACCACGTGCACGTTGGCCAGCGTGCGTCCGAGGAAACGTTCGCCTATGGTCTGGAAGCGCAGCGGCACGTCGGTGACGTAATACTGGTAGTCGGGAGAGCTGCGCTGCGGGTTGGCGAGGTTCAATTCGGCGAGCAGCGCGGCGGTGCGTTCGGCCATCGCTTCGGCGGAATCGACCAGGCGCACGCCGGGGCCGGCGACTTCCTGCAGCAAGGGCTTGAGCAGCGGGTAATGGGTGCAGCCCAGAACCAGGGTGTCGATGTCCTGCGCCAGCACCGGCTTGAGGTATTCCTGCGCGGTGAGGCGGGTGACCGGGTGGTCGAGCCAGCCTTCTTCCACCAGCGGCACGAACAGCGGGCAGGCTTGCGAATAGATGCGCACATCCGGTTCGTACTGGTGGATGGCGCGGGCATAGGCGTTGCTGTTGATGGTGGTGGGGGTGCCGATGACGCCGACCTGTTTCTTGCCCGAGGCGGCGAGCGCGCCCAGCGCCCCGGCGTCGATCACGTCGAGCACCGGTACCGGGGATAGGTCTTGCACCACCTGCGAAGCGACTGCCGCCATGGTGTTGCAGGCGACGATCAGCAGCTTGACCTCCTTGGCCAGCAGGAATTCGGCGATCTGGGTGGTGTAGTGGGAAATCGTCTCGACCGACTTGACGCCGTAGGGTACGCGCGCGGTATCGCCGAAATACACGATGTTTTCGAACGGCAGGCGCTCCATCAGCGCGCGCACCACCGTCAGGCCGCCGACGCCGGAATCGAACACCCCGATGGGGTTGGAGGGATTGAGATGCATGAAACTTCCTGGAAAAGAGGCGGTCATTTTGCTGAGTTCGCCTGTTACGGTCAAGGCGAAGCTGTTTTGCCATGCCTTATGTTTCACGTAAAATGCTGTTTATCTGACATGGGTCGATGTTAACAATTTTGCTAGGAGTTCGGGCGAGTGAACAAGCGTTATAAGAAAATTTCGATATTGGCCGGCTGTCTGGCACTGGCTATTTCATTCGGCGGGCCGGCAGCGGGAAAGCCGCTTAAAAAGGCCAAAGCGGCGGTTCCGGCGGCAAGCGCGCCAGTTGCGGCGCCTTCGGTTCCTGCGCCAGAAACGGCGGGATCGACGTTGCCGGCAGGCATCAAGGCCGATCTGGAAGCCGGCCAGCAGATCAACGGGGTGTGCGCAGCCTGCCACGGCCCGCTGGGGCAGGGCGGCAAGAAGGGCGAATATCCGCGTATCGCCGGTTTGTCTTTTGAATATATCCAGGAACAGCTGCACAAGTTCAAGGCGCGCAAACGCATCAATATTCCGATGTTCCCCTATACCGAGGAGCGCGAGCTGCCGGACAGCGACATCGTGCATATCGCCGCCTATATTTCGCAACTCAAGCTGGAAACCGCGATGCCGGTATTTCGCGAAAACGAGGATGCACTGGTGCGCCTGCAGGCGATGGAAAAGGTCTTCAACGTGCCGCGCGCCGAAGGCGACGTAGAGGCCGGCGCCAAAACTTACAAATCCGAATGCGCGTTCTGCCACGGCGCGGAGGGTCAGGGCAAAAAAGGAAGGCCGATGCTGGCCGGTCAGTACACCCGCTACCTGAATCGCCAGATCGGCCTGTTTATCAAGGGCGAACGGATCCACGACGAAGACCTCAAGGATAGAACCCAGGACGTGCTGAACCAGCTCAAGCCCGAAGAATTGCAGAATATCCTGGCATATCTTTCGACACTGGACGATTGATGCTGAATGGCATACATATTAGCGTATGCTAATCCGTTCTTGACAGTGTTGGTTAGGGGTGCTTGAATGAATTGAGGGCCTTTGACAGCGTCATGGTCAGCCTACGGCAGGCTAAGAAAACATGAGGAAAAAATCATGGCAGAACTACAAAGAGATTATTCCGGGATGGACTCGGGGAGCAACGACTTTCCCGCCAACACATCGACTACCGGCTTAGTGGAAAGCGGATGGCTGGATTTTGGTGAGATCAGTCCGGCGGGTGATGTCGATTGGTTTAGGGTCAGCCTGACGGCCGGGGTGGCATATAAATTTCAAATCGAGGCTGGTACGATAAATGGACTTTTTGACCCGCAACTTGCCATCTATAGTGCTAGCAACCAGCTCCTTGCCACGGCAACAGTCGGACAAGGCTTTCAGTCGAAATATGTAGAATTTACCGCGTCGACATCGGGAAATTACTATCTTGCGGCGAGTGGTGCCAGCGGGCTTTCCGGTAGCTATCAACTTTATGTCCTCTCAGGTACTACTGCCTCGGCGACGCCCGTTACTTCGACAGAAATTTCCGGTACTTCCGGAAACGATATTCTGGCCAGCACCCCTGGCAACAACTCTGTCGACGGCGGTAGCGGTATTGATACGATGCTCTATAGCAGTAAGGCAAAGGCAAACTACACTATTACCCCAACCAGCACGGGGTATACAGTTACTGACAACGTCGGCACGGACGGCACCGACACGCTGACAAACGTCGAACGCCTGCAATTTTCAAATGCCAAGATTGCGCTGGACATTTCCAACAATCCGAATGCCTGCTTCGATCTTTCCGGGCCGGCGAATGCCGGGAGTGTGTATCGGCTCTACCAGGCCGCCTTCAATCGCACTCCGGATCAAGTGGGAATAGCTTACTGGATAGGACAGGGCGATGCGAGTGTGTCGCTAACCAACATTGCAGCAGGATTTACGGGTAGTGTTGAGTTCCAGAACACCTACGGCAATCTGGCGGATCACCAGTTTGTGGATCAGATTTATCAGAATGTTTTACACAGGGCTGGTGAGTCAGCGGGTACGGCTTACTGGTACGGGCAATTGGACAGCCACGCCCAGACGCGTCAGCAAGTTCTCGTGGGCTTCTCAGAATCGACTGAGAACCAAGCTGCGGTTATCGGTGTGATCCAGAACGGGATTGACTACACGACTTAAATGGCATCGAGACCGAAGCGCAATGGGGCTTCCTGTTCCAGAACGCTGTTCCGATTAGCAAGGCTATTATTTCGGCAAGCCCATACCGACCGAGGAATGGGAGGAATTTTTGCGTAGGGCATACGATGCAGCCTGATGTGAATCAGGCCGAATCGAGGAAGCAAAATCTTGCGTCTCTACCACTATGGGGGATGAATATGGGCTAATATAAAGGCCATGACAATGTAATAGCTATTTCCCCTGCATGTTTCGTCCACCCTATCCTTCTAGTCTGAAAACGCGCATTGCGCTGTTTACCTCCGGGCTCTTTATCATCGCCATCTGGGCCATGGCCTATCATTCGGCCAGCAATCTGCGGCGCGACATGCAGGGACTGCTTTCGTCGCAGCAGCTCGCGGTCACCAGCAATGTCGCGGAAAGAGTCGAGTACGCCGTGAATGTGCGTGTCGATTCGCTCAAAATGATAGCCGCCGGGATTCGCCCCGAGTGGATAAGCGACTACGCCAAGCTCCACGATTACCTGTTGCAACGCAAGGCCATCTATAAGCTGATGGGTTATGGTTTGGTCATCCTGCGCCAGGATGGGCTGTGCATGGCGGACTACCCGGTGCGCACGGGGCAAAAAGGTGCGAACTTCGATGACCGGCGGTTTTTCCGCGAAGTCATGGCGAGCGGAAAACCGTCTTTCAGCCAGCCGTATCTAAACACGGCATGGGGGCAACCGGCTGTCGACATCGCGGTACCCATTTTGAGCCAGGCCGGCAAAACCATCGGGGTGCTGGCGGGCAGCATGGCGATTGCGAGGAACGATGTCTTTCACGAAACGGCCAACCCCAATGCCGGTGCACTGCAGGGCTTTCTGCTCGTCTCCCCGCGCGACCGGATGTTCGTTGCCTCCACCGATCCATCGCACGTCTTGCAAGCCATTCCCCAGCCCGGAGTGAACCGGATGCTCGATCGCTATCTGCAAGGTTTCGAAGGTTCCGGGGTAACTGTCAATTCGCGCGGCGTCGAGGAACTGACCTCAGCCAAACGCGTTCCCAGCACCGGCTGGCTGGTGATCGGCGATATGCCCACCGCGCAAGCCTTTGCCCCGATCATGGCGATGCAACGCCAGATCTATATCGAAGCGGGCTTGGCGTCCCTGATCTTCGCCGCACTGATCTGGCTGTACATGTACCGCCTGCTCACCCCCTTGGGGCGGTTTGCGCAAACCTTATCCGCGATGACTGGCAACGGAACGGTGCTCCAGCCGACACCGGTCGGGAATGGCGACGAAATCGGGAAATTGCTGGAGAGTTTCAATCAACTCCAGTCGAGATTGCAGGCTCAACGCGAAATCCTGCATGGCGAAAAACATTTTTCCGAAACCCTGATCGACAGCCTGCCCGGGCTATTCGTGCGGATCGACCGCGAAGGCCGGTTGGTGGACTGGAACACCAATTTCGAGGCGCTGGTCGGCCATGACGGCCTGCTCAAGGCGCAGGCCAACATTCTCGCCATCGTTTGCGCCGACGACAGCGCGCTGGCGGATGCGGAGATGAAAAACGCACTGGAAACCGGCCAGGCCGACAGCGAGGTTCGCCTCGTCGATGCAGAGGGCGGCTTGCGCAGTTTTCATGTGGTTTGCAAGCGTCTCGAATACGAAGGCGACACGCATTTGTTGGCAACCGGCATCGATATTACCGAACAAAAGTTGCAGGAAACTCGGGAACAAATGCGCAACCGGATTTTCGAGCTGCTCGCGGGCGGCGGCGAGTTGAAGGAAATCCTGCGGATGGTGGTGGAATTCGTGGAACGCAACAACGTGCGGATGCTGTGCAGCATCCTGCTGCTTGACGACAGCGGGCGCCGCCTGGTTGTCGGGGCAGCCCCCAGTTTGCCGGATTTTTACAACGACGCCTGCAATGGGTTGGAAGTCGGCGAAGGGATCGGATCTTGCGGCACCGCGGCATTCCGCAACGAGCGCGTGGTGGTCGAGGATGTGAGCGTTCACCGTTTCTGGCCGATGCCGTTCCGCTATCTGGCTGAACAGGCCGGTCTGGTTTCGTGCTGGTCCGAACCGATCCGCGACTCGGCGGGCAAGGTGCTGGGAACCTTCGCCATTTATCAACGCCAGCCGGGCAAACCGTCGGCTGCCGATTTGGAACTGATCCACCGTGCGGCGAACCTGGCGAGTATCGCGATCGAGAAAAAACGCACCGAATCCGAACTCCAGCTTGCCTCGTCGGTGTATCAAGCCAGCGGCGAAGCTATCGTGGTCACCGATGCCGACAATCGCATCGTCGCCGTCAACCCGGCTTTCACGCGAGTCACCGGCTACACCCTGGAAGAAGCGCGCGGTTGCGATCCCAAGTTGCTCAAATCGGGACGTACCCCGCACTCCGAATACGAGGCCATGTGGCTGGCGTTGTCCAGCACCGGTCAATGGCAGGGCGAGATCTGGAACCGCCGCAAGAACGGCGAGGAGTACGCCGAATGGCTGACCATCAACACCTTGCGCAACGAGGACGGCGAGGTCTACCGGCGCATCGCGATGTTCTCCGACATCACCGACAAAAAACGCACCGCCGAACTGGTCTGGCGCCAGGCCAATTACGATACGCTGACCAGCTTGCCCAACCGCAACCTGTTCTATGACCGTTTGAACCAGGACATCAAGAAAACCCAGCGCGCCGGACAAACCCTGGCATTGCTGTACATCGACCTGGACCGCTTCAAGGAAGTGAACGATACCCTGGGCCACGATGCCGGCGATGAATTGCTCAGGGAGGCTGCCACCCGCATCGTCGCCTGCGTGCGCGAATCCGATACCGTGGCGCGTCTCGGCGGCGACGAATTTACCGTGGTGCTGCCGACGCTGGTGAATATCAGCCGCGTCGAAGAAGTGGCGCGCGCGGTTGTCGATGCGCTGGCGCTGCCCTTTATCCTCCACGGCCAGTTCGCCTACATCTCGGCCAGCATCGGCATCGCCCTGTGTCCCAACGACGCCGAGGAGGTGGAAAGCCTGCTCAAGAGCGCCGATCAGGCGATGTACGCCGCCAAGGACAGCGGCCGTAACAGTTTCAGCTACTTCACCGAATCGATGCAATTGGCCGCCAAGACCCGCCTGCAAATCGGCACCAGCCTGCGCGATGCGCTCGCCGACGGGCAGTTCGAGATTTATTACCAGCCGGTGGTGGAGATGGCCACCAGCCGCATCGTCAAGGCGGAAGCGTTGTTGCGCTGGCACCATCCAGAACACGGCATGGTTGGACCGGCGACCTTCATTCCGCTGGCCGAGGAAACCGGGCTGATCAACGAAATCGGTGACTGGGTTTTCAAGGAAGCCGCGCGCATGGCCAAGCGCTGGAGCATCATGGACTACCCGGCGGCAATCGTCAGCAATCCGATCCAGATCAGCATCAATAAATCGCCGCGCCAGTTCGCCAGCGGCAAAACCCAGGATAGCTGGCTCGGCTATCTCAAGGAAATCGGCCTATCGGCCACCTCAGTGGTGCTGGAAATCACCGAAGGGATGCTGCTCGACGACCACGTCGGGATAACCGAAAAACTGACGCATTTCCGCGAAGGCGGCGTGCAAGTCGCGCTCGACGACTTCGGCACCGGCT
>CALMWM010000500.1 GCA_937873435.1 uncultured Gallionellaceae bacterium | reverse complement strand
GTAGTTAAAGTAGTAGATATGCAAACCAAGGATGTGATTCGGCAGATACCGTCTCCAGAAGTGTTGGCGATAGCCAAGGCTCTGGATAAATTGCAAGGATTGCTAGTCAAGGAAAAAGCCTGATCAAGCGATTCAGGCTTTAACGCCAGGAGATTATCATGGCACTCTCTACACCAGGGATCGGTTCGGGGTTGGATGTCAACAGCATCGTCAGCCAGTTGATGGCGGTCGAGCGCCAGCCCCTCACGGATCTCGATAAAAAAGAGGCAAGCTATCAAGCTAAGCTTTCGGCGTACGGTAACCTGAAAAGTGCGTTGTCCTCGTTTCAGGGCACGGTTTCCGCACTGAATTCCCCTTCGAAATATACCGCCCTATCGGCAACGGCAGGCGACAGCACGATACTTTCTGCCCAGGCATTCAGCACTGCATCGCCCTCGGCGCACATGGTCGAGGTCACGCAGCTGGCGCAAGCACAAACCTTGAAAACCACTTTTCAGGCAACCAACGTGACTGATCCCGTGGGGGTCGGCACGCTGACTTTCTACGCCGGCACTTACGACAGTGTCGGCAATACTTTTACGTCCAACCCGAGTGTCGGGGCACAAACGGTGACTATCGATTCTGCGCACAATTCGCTTTCCGGCGTGCGGGACGCCATCAATGCCGCGAACATCGGCGTGAGTGCGAGCATCGTCAACGACGGTACTTCGAATCGACTGTTGCTGACTTCCAAGAGTTCCGGCGCCGCCAATAGTATGAAAATCACGGTCAGCGACCCGACCAGTTCCGGGTTGGCGGCAAATATGACTTATGATCCGACTGGCGTGAAAAGCTTGACGGAAACAGTGCAGGCCAAGGACGCCAAGTTGCTGGTGGACGGCATCAGCATAACCAGCGCCAGCAATTCGGTGTCAGGGGCGATTCAGGGGGTATCCCTGAGCTTGACCAAGACCAATGTCGGCTCGCCAACCACGCTGACAGTGGCGCGCGATCCAAGCGGAATTTCTACGATGGTGAGCGATTTCGTTAAGGGGTACAACGATCTGGCGAAAACGATCAAGGATTTGTCGTCTTACGATGCGCAAACGCAAAAGGGTGGGGTGTTGCTCGGCGATTCAGCGGTCAGGTCGATTCAGTCGCAAATGCGCGCTGTCTTGAATACGGCGGTAAAAGATCTTAACGGCAGCCAGACTTCGCTGAGCAGCATCGGTGTGTCCTTTCAGAAGGACGGCACCTTGACGCTGGATAACAGCAAGCTGTCAAGTGCGATCAGCAGCGATCCTGTAAATGTCGCCGGGCTTTTCACCAAGATGGGCAAGTCCAGCGATAGCTTGATTCTATACACTAGTTCGACATCTAATACTTTGCCGGGCAGTTATCCCGTCAATATCACCTCAATTGCGACACAAGGTAAAATGGTTGCATCGGCTGCGGCAGGGCTGACGATCACGGCCGGCAGCAATGATGCTCTGGGGGTGCTTTTGGACGGTGTGAGCGCTTCCGTGACGCTAACGCCCGGAACCTATACTGCGGCCACATTGCTGACGGAGGTGCAGAGCAGGATCAATGGCGCAGCGGCCTTTTCCAGCGTCGGTATCGGTGTCACAGTAAGCGACGATGGCACTGGAAAATTCTCCATTGCCTCGAATAGCTATGGCTCGGCGTCAAGTGTCAGCGTGGGTGGAAATGGCGCTACGAATTTGCTGGGCGGTACGCCCACCAGTTCGCTTGGTGTGGATGTCGCAGGAACTATCGGCGGGCAAATCGCGACCGGTTCGGGCCAATTCCTGACCGGCGGCAATGGCTTGAAAATCATGGTAAACGGTGGCGCTACAGGGAGTCGTGGTTCATTGAATTTTGCCCAAGGTTATGCTTTCCAATTAAATAACCTAATAACTAACATGTTGGGTACCAACGGCACCATCGACAGCCGTACGCAGGGTGTGAACAACAGCATCAAGGATATTGGCAATCGACGCGTGACCTTGAATAACCGTATGACTCGGATCGAGGCGATGTACAGAAAGCAGTTTACCAATCTGGATACCTTGATCAGTAACATGCAATCCACCAGCAATTACTTAACTCAACAGCTTGCAAGCATCTCGGCAAATTCGAAATAAGGCTTTGCGAATTTGATGCAAAATCTGTAGATTATTGCGTTATAGTCACAGTACCCTGAAGAGATAAGGAACGGAGTAAAAATGAGCGCGGCTGCACGGAACGCATTGGATGCATACTCACAAGTTGGTGTGGAGGTTGATGTCGCAACCGCCAGCCCGCACCGCTTGATATTGCTGCTGTTCGATGGCGCCTTGAAAGCAGTAACCAAGGCAAGGTTTTACATGGGAAATACAGAAATATCTGCGAAGGGCGAGGCGATTTCAAAGGCAATTGCCATTATCGACGAAGGCCTTCGCCTCAGTCTGGATGTCAAGGCTGGCGGTGAGTTGGCAGAGAATCTGGGTTCGCTTTATGAATATATGTGCCATCGTCTGTTGCAGGCAAACCTGAAAAACGATATTAACGCTTTGGATGAGGTTACCAGATTACTGACTGAGCTAAGAGGTGCTTGGGCATCAATTGAGAAACTGCCGGAAGTATCGGGTGCCGCAGCAGTTGGCGGTCTTCGAGAAACTCAGCAGGCTGTGACCAGCTACGGCAAGGTTTAGCTACTCGTGAATGGTCAGGAAATCGTTGTGCTTTACGAAAACGTTTGGAGCGTTGCCCGTCTAATGCTGGAAGCAGCAAAAAAGAATGAATGGGACGAACTAATCGTTTTGGATGAGAAGCGCACTGCCTTGCTGGAAAAATTGTTG
>CALMWM010000499.1 GCA_937873435.1 uncultured Gallionellaceae bacterium | reverse complement strand
TTCGAAAAAGACACGCTGGAGCAGGCGCACATCACCCATCACCACGAATTTTCCGATGCCGGCACGCTGGTGCTGGGGCGCATGGTGCAAATCCTGCTGGCTGGCGGTGGCGTGAAAGAGTGCCGCCCGCTAGCCAGCCGGCTGGTCGAAACCCATCGCCAGTTCAAGTTCGACCCATACCCCAAGCGGGCCTCGGGCTACATCGTGGATACCGTGCAAACCGTGCTGTACCACTTTTTCTTCACCGACAATTTCGAGGACTGTCTGGTCGAAACCGTCAATCGCGGCGAGGACGCCGACACCACGGGCGCCCTCGCCGGGATGCTGGCTGGCGCGCTGTACGGTGCGGATGCGATCCCGAAACGCTGGCTGGACAAGCTGCATCCCGACATCGTCGCGAAAATTCACCACCAAACCGAAGCGTTGCTGGCGCTATCGCCAGCGATGCAACACAACGCTTAATTTTGCCAGGAGAAACCCCATGCCAAAACCCAAGAAACACGTCTTCGTCTGCACCCAGAACCGCGGCCCCGGCCACCCGCGCGGCTCATGCCAGCAAAGCAATTGCGGCGAGATCGTCGACGAATTCATGCTGGAATTCCAGCAACGCGACCTCCACACCAACTATGCACTTACCTTCACCGGCTGCATCGGCCCGTGCGGCAGCGGCCCCAGCGTCCTGGTCTATCCCGAAGGCATCATGTACGGCAAAGTGACGCGCGCCGACGTAAAAGCCATCATCGACGAACACCTGCTCGGCGATACGCCGGTAGAACGTCTGAAGGTGCCAGCGGACATCTGGTGATGAAGATCGTTTTTTACGAAAAGCCCGGCTGCGTCAACAACACCCGCCAGAAAGCCCTGCTCGCGCAGGCCGGACACGAAGTCGAAGCGCGCAGCCTGCTCGATTATCCGTTCAGCGCGGCAACCCTGCGCCAGTTTTTCGGCGCCCGCCCGCTGGCGGAATGGTTCAACCCCAGCGCGCCGCGCCTCAAAAGCGGCGAAGTCCAGCCCGACCGGCTTGACGAAGCCGCCGCGCTGCAAGCCATGCTCGCCGACCGCTTGCTGATCCGCCGCCCGCTGATCGAGGCACAAGGCAAGCAAGTCGCGGGGTTCGACGACGCCATCCAGCGCTGGCTGGCGGCAACGACATCAGACAACCTGGAACAATGTCCCAAAGCCGACAAACCGGGCTGCGATTGAACGGCGTAGCACTCGGAAAGTATCCCCCCCCATCTCACCAGAGCGAGCAGCTTTGCTGCCGCTCTCGGCGGGGATGCCCCTAGCGGGTGCTGAGGGGAGAGAAAAAAGCAAGATAACGCAGTGTAATCGGCCAGTTATTGCAGTGACTTCTCCATCAAAACACATTTGTCAAAATATCAAAGTATTTATATAATCCATACATGAAAGCGCTTCGTTTTATCGGCTCCAGCCTCGATGACCTGAAAAACTTTCCCGACGAAGCACGTCGTGCGGCTGGGTTTGAGTTGGATGCCGTGCAGCGTGGCCTAATGCCTTCCGATTTCAAACCTATGCTGAATATCGGTGCCGGCGCTTATGAAATCCGCTTGCATGTGCTTGGCGAATGGCGTGTGATCTATGTGGCCAAGCTGGCCGATTCGGTGGTTGTGCTGCACGCTTTCCAGAAGAAATCGCAGAAAACGCGGCGCGAAGATATCGAACTGGCTGCACGCCGTTACCAACAACTTGGAGATTGAATCATGGACAACGAACCGGTGATCGAATCTAGCGGCAACGTATTTGCCGACCTGGGGTTCACCCCGGAAGAGGCCACGCTATTGGCGATGCGTGCCGAATTGATGGCACATCTTCGCGAAACGATCACCCGCGAAGGCTGGACGCAAACAGATGCCGCCGCGCATCTGGGCATCGGTCAGTCGCGGGTGTCCGACCTGGTGCGCGGAAAATGGGACAAGTTTAGCCTGGATATGCTGGTCACACTGGCTACCCGCGCGGGTAGCAAGGTGGCTTTGGCAGTACACTGATCGACTCGAATACGCTGACGATGTCTGAAATAGACCATGAACAGCCTGTCGCGCCCATCTCGCCGACAGTGTGCTAAACACCCTGGAAGAGCCACAAGATTCCGTAATGAAGGCAAATTTCCAGCAAACCATTTGGCCAATATTGATTTGAAGTTTTATTCAGTAGTGTCCGGTTAAATTGAGTCATGCCTGCCGCAAAGCCAATATTGAAGCC
>CALMWM010000498.1 GCA_937873435.1 uncultured Gallionellaceae bacterium | reverse complement strand
AGTGTATATCGACACGGCTATCGGCGCGGATGTCGCGGATGCGCAGAGCAAGGAAGAAGTCGATTCGGAACTGCACGAACGCATCATCAAGGTAGCAAGCGCCGCCAAGCCGCCGCCTCCCACCCAGTTGCATGTTGAAATTGTCGTGGCCAGGCAAGTACATAGCGAAGCCCATAAGGTCGTGCACAGTGTCATGTCAGATGTCCGGCTCGGCAAGCAGATCGAAGTGGAAAAAGTCGAGCCGGTAGTGGAACGCGTCACCGAATCGATCTTCCGCAACAAGGACGCGCTAACCAGCCTGTCGCGCATCAAGCAGAAGGACGACTACACCTTCCAACATTCCGTCAGCGTCTGCGCGCTGCTGGTTTCCTTTGCCCACGCGATGGATTATGAGCGCGAGGTGATCATGGAAGCGGGTATCGGCGGACTATTGCACGATATCGGCAAAATGAAGGTACCGGATAGCGTTCTCAACAAGCCGGACGCACTGACAGCGGCGGAATTCAGCGTTATGCAATCTCATGCCGCGCAAGGCAGAGAGATACTCAAACAGACCACCGGAATATCGGAGACTGCCATCCTGGTGACCAGCCAGCACCATGAGCGCGTGGATGGCACCGGCTACCCGGACAAGCTGAAAGACAATGCCATTTCAACATTCGGCCAGATGGCGGCCATTGTCGACGTGTACGATGCACTGACCTCGAACCGGGTCTATCACAGGGGCATGGAACCCACCGCCGCGCTGAAGAAGTTGTTCGAATGGAGCAAATTTCACTTCAACGAGGAGCTGGTGCAACATTTCATCCGCGTGATCGGCATCTATCCGGTCGGCTCGCTGGTCAGCCTGGAAAGCGGCCTGTTGGCGGTAGTCGTGCAACAAGGCGAGCACAACCTGCTGCACCCGCTGGTGCGGGCCATTTTCGACCCGGTAAAAGGCTTCATCACCCCGCACGATATCGATCTCGCCGCCGGCAACGACCGCATCGCCAATCATGAGTTGCCGACCAAGTGGGGGGTAGACCCGTTCAGGTACCTTTGATAAAAAAGGTTTTGAATGCTTAGTGCTTAGTGTTGAGTTGATGTCGCCGCACTAAGCGCGCCGCTATTGGATCACGCGCGAGGCGCATTCCACAACTCAACACTAAACATTCAAAACTAATAACTGCTTGTAATTACATTTCCCCTTCCGGCGTGGCCGAAATCTTGTGGATCGACAAATCGGCACCGTTAAATTCATCCTCGGGGTCGAGGCGAATTCCTACCAGCTTCTTGATTGTCCCATACACCGCCAACCCGCCGGCCAGGGCAATGACGATGCCCAACCCCGTGCCGATCAATTGCGCGGTCAAGCTGATGCCGCCGATGCCGCCCAGCGCCTTGGCGCCGAATATCCCGGCCGCAATCCCGCCCCAGGCGCCGCACAGGCCGTGCAACGGCCACACGCCGAGCACGTCGTCGATTTTCCATTTGTTCTGGGTTTGCATGAACATCCACACAAACAGTGCGCCCGCCACCGCTCCGGTAGCCAGCGCACCAAGCGGGTGCATCAGGTCGGAACCGGCGCAAACCGCGACCAGACCGGCCAACGGGCCGTTATGGACGAAACCCGGGTCGTTCTTGCCGACCACCAGCGCCGCCAAGGTGCCGCCGACCATCGCCATCAGGGAATTGACCGCCACCAGTCCGCTGATGGCATTGATGGTCTGGGCCGACATCACGTTGAAGCCGAACCAGCCCACTGTCAGGATCCACGCCCCCAGCGCCAAGAAGGGGATGCTCGAAGGCGGATGCGCCGCCATCAAACCTTCCTTGGTATAGCGACCGCGCCGCGCACCAAGCAGGATCACCGCAGGCAAGGCGATCCAGCCGCCCATCGCATGCACCACCACCGAGCCGGCGAAATCATGGAACTCCGCACCGAATTGGGACTTCAACCAATCCTGTACGCCCAGGTGGTGATTCCACACGATACCTTCATAAAAGGGATAGACCAGGCCGACCAAAACAAAGGTCGCAAGCAGTTGCGGGTTGAAGCGGGCGCGTTCGGCAATCCCCCCCGAGACGATTGCAGGAATTGCCGCGGCAAAGGTCAACAGGAAGAAAAACTTGACCAGCTCATAGCCGCTTTTCCCGGCCAGCGTCTCCGCACCGACAAAGAAATCCACGCCGTAAGCCACGCTGTAGCCGATAAAGAAATAAGCAATGGTGGAAATCGCAAAGTCGGAAATGATTTTTACCAGGGCATTAACCTGGTTTTTGCGCCGTACCGTACCCAGCTCCAGAAAGGCAAAGCCGGCGTGCATAGCCAGCACCATAATGGCGCCTAGCAATATGAACAATACATCGTTACTGACCGTCAGTTTTTCCATACCACCCTCGTTACCGATAAAATAAGAGCGGATTACAATCAAGAAACGTTCCACCACAACCAACATACTGTTTATGAACGAATCACGCCATACTCAGGCCTCTTAATGTGCCCCATATAGGTGCATTGAGCAGCTATGCGCTCCGCCTTGGTGCGTTACGCCAAGTAATGCTGCGAAAAATGCCCTCTTTGCCAACGTTGCATTATCAAGGAACGTTACGTAGCATTCGCATTCAATTTTCAGAATGCATTCATTGAAATATCTGCCGGGAGAAATAATTCAAATGACCTACATGAACCGATTGTTGCTAGGCGCGCTTGCGGGAACCGGGATTATTGCCGGTAACGCGCTTGCCATCGATTGGAGCGACACGGAAATCCAGTATCTTCACGGCAGGGAATTCCGTGAACCCTACAACCCGGACAACGTCGGCAAGCAAACCATCACCATCCAGCACGCCGACGGACATGCGTATGGTCGCAACTTTCTGTTCATCGACACCTTGAAGTCGGATGATAAAGACGCTTCGGCAACCGAATTTTACGGTGAAGGCTATGCCAGCTTCAGCCTCGGCAAACTCAGCGGCAGCTCCTGGTCATACGGCGTGGTGCGCGACCTCAACCTGACCGCCGGCATCAACTACGGCCACAAGTCCTATTCGAATTACAGAGTCGAGCCGCGCGTGCTGTTGCCGGGCATTACCGTGGATTTGAATTTGCCCGGCTTCGTGTTTTTCAATGTCGACATGCTCGCGTATATCGACAGGGGGCGTTTCGCCGGCAACGACAATGGCTGCAACGCCGACACCTACCAGGTGACACCGGCGTGGAAACTGCCTTTCAGTATCGCCGGGGAAAAATTCAGCTTCGAAGGGTTCATGGATGTGATCGGCGCGCATGGCAATTGCGCCCGCCAGGTTCTCAGCCAACCGCAACTGCGCTGGGATGTCGGCAATCATTTCGGGCAAAGCGACAAGCTTTATCTCGGCATCGAGTACCAGTACTGGAATAACAAATTCGGGG
>CALMWM010000497.1 GCA_937873435.1 uncultured Gallionellaceae bacterium | reverse complement strand
TATCTCGACGCCGACGGCCTGGCGCGCTATTTCCCCGGCGAGGGTTCCGGCAACGTCACGCTCACCGCCTACCTACTCGACATCGCCGCCGTGGCGGGTTTCCCGCTGCCGGACGACGCCCGCCAACGCCTGCTGGACGGACTGACTGCGTTCACCGAAGGGCGCATCAAGCCCCAACACTGGTCGCCCAACGACGACCTGACGGCGCGCAAGCTCACCGCGCTGGAAGCGCTCACCCGCTTTGGTCGCACCCCCACCCGCAGCGCCGCGGCGCTCGACGTGGAACCGCTACGCCTGCCCACCGCCGCGCTGATCGACTGGTACCTGGTGACCAAGCGCCTGCCCGACCTGCCGCGCCGTGGCGAACAACTGGCGGCGGCGCAGCAGGAATTGCGCAACCGCCTCAGTTATGCCGGGGGCCGCCTGAATTTCACCACCGAGCGCGCCGATTACTGGTGGTGGATGATGGTCAGCGGCGATTCCAACGCCTTCCGCCTGGTCGAAGCGGTGCTCGACGATCCGGCCTGGCAAGACGACCTGCCGCGCCTGATGCGCGGCGCGCTGGAACGCCAGGCACACGGGCGCTGGTATACCACTACCGCCAACGCCTGGGCGGCGCTCACGCTAGCCAAGTTCGCCGGCAAATTCGAAAAAACCCCGGTCGCCGGCATCACCTACGCCAGCTTCGGCAAGGCAAGCGCCGAACTGCGCTGGAACCCCAATGAGCCCAACCCCGCGCCGCTCAACCTATCTTGGCCGCACGGCGGCGACGGCAAGCTCGCCGTCACCCACCAAGGCGAGGGCAAACCCTGGGCCAGCATCCAGGTACTCGCCGCGCTGCCCGCCACCACCCCGCGCGCCTTCGGCTACCGGGTCAGCCGCCAAATCACCCCGCTCCAGCAAAAAATCCCCGGCAAGGTCAGCCGCGGCGACATCTGGCGCGTCACCCTCAACATCGAAGCCGACCAGGACATGACCTGGGTCGCCGTCTCCGACCCCATCCCCGGCGACGCGCGCATCCTCGGCGACGGCGACGGGCGCGATTCCCATATCGCCAGCCGCGACGAGGATTTAAGCGGGCGCCGCCTGTGGCCGACCTTTGTCGAGCGCACCTTCGGTTTTTTTCGCGCCTATTACGAAGTCGTCCCGAAAGGCAAATTCAGCATCGCTTACACCGTGCGCATCAACAACGCCGGCACCTTCAGCCTGCCGCCGACGCGCGTGGAGGCGATGTATGCGCCGGATGTGTTTGGGGAGGTGCCGAATGGGAAGGTGGTGGTGGGGGAATAAAGGAGGTTCTTTGGTAGAATGAGGAAGCCATAGCGCACCTATCAATCTGGCTTTTAGATGCGTGATTGCAAGCCCACCTCCCGCAACTTGCAGGTACATCTGGGAATTTGAGGAGAACAATTATGCTAAAAACCGTGCGATTTCAAAACCTCACAACCGTGCCTAACGGTGATTGGCAATTTGCAGCGGGACTGAATGTTATCGTCGGTGAAAACGGCTTGGGTAAGTCCCACATTCTCAAAGCAATTTATTCACTTCTAAAAGTCCAGTCCAACAAAACAGGCGAGCTGTCAAAAGCATCGTTAGAAAAAGCCTACGCAGATAAGCTGATTTCGGTCATGCGGCCCGAATCCCTTGGGCGGTTAGTCAAGCGTAAGCAGGGTTCCAAGCGGTGTGAAATATCGTTAACGCTGAACGACGAACGGCAAAGCAGCGCCATCGGTTTCGCTACCAAAGCCAAATCTCAGGTTGAGGTGATGCAGATCCCCAGCGAGGCGCTGCCACTTCCCCCGGTGTACTTACCTACCCGAGAGCTTGCCACCTTGTACCCTTGGTTTGTATCACTTTACGACAACTACCATCTGGAATTCGAGGAGACTTGGCGAGATACCGTTTCGCTGCTGGGAGCGCCTTCCGTAAAAGGGCCGCGTGAAACAACTGTTGCACAATTGCTCAAGCCCTTGGAGCAAGCGATGGGCGGCAGGGTGGTGGTTGACAGTCAAACCGGGCGGTTT
>CALMWM010000496.1 GCA_937873435.1 uncultured Gallionellaceae bacterium | reverse complement strand
GCTTCGCCCTTGGGGCGCAGCGTGGAAAAATCGTAGCCCACCCCGCCGCCTTGCTGCATGGTCAGCGCGCCTTCCTTCAGCGCGTCGAAAATCCCGTCGAGCGAATCCTTGATGGTGCCCATCACGAAGCAATTGAACAGTGTCACCCGGTGTGCGGTGCCGGCTCCCGCCAGGATGCGCCCGCCCGGCAAAAAGCGGAAACCCGCCAGCAGTTGGTAAAAACGCTGCTGCCACACTTCGCGCTGCTCGCACTCCGCCTCGGCCAGCGCGTGCGCGACCCGGCGCCAGGTGTCTTCGATGGAATGTTCGCGTATGCCCTTTTCGTCGCAATAGCGGTACTTGGCTTCCCAGATGCGGCGGGAAACCGGGGCGACGAAGGGTTCCTGGTTGAGGGCGAGGCTCATGGGCGGCGTTGCTCCAGTTCGCGCAGGCGCAGCACGCCATCCGGCGCCTTGTTGCGGTCTGGATGGCATTGCAGAGCGAGCGTACGGAAGGCGTCCTTGATCGTCTTGGTGTCGGCATCGCACGCGACGCCGAGCACTTCGTAGTAATCGCGCTGGGCGGTTTCGGTCATCGGGATATTCCTGAATCGCGGTTGACAGAGGTTACTGAAATCATAGTCGCTAAACAGGCCCACGGTACAAAAACTAGCGCTTTTCGTCGCAGCGGGTGGAGAGCAAAGTCGGCTGAACGCGGTACATGTTGGGTGTGGAATTTCGATTGGCGACCCTATCCCTCGGCGCGCTGAAATAAGTGAAAAGTGGGGCTCTTTCGCCTGCTTTGCCGTGCTTTCGTTAGTGTAGTACTCTCCGGGATTGCCGACATTGGAGCCTCATTCATGAATGACCGGATTCGCCATTTACTCGCGCAGATGAGTGCTCTCGAAGATGACCTGCGCACGGCGCTCCACGAGCAGGAAACCAGTGTTTTATACCAGATCAAGGGAAAGCGCGTCGAATTCGAACATTCCATCAAGGAAGCGCATGGGCGGCTCAAGCAGGGATTTTTTCACTGGCTCGTCACCAACCGCCCGCAGAACCTGATCACCGGGCCGATCATCTACGGCATGATCATCCCGCTCGCCATGCTCGATCTGTTCGTCAGCTTCTACCAGGTGACCTGTTTCCCGATTTACGGCATTGCCAAGCTGCGCCGCGCCGACTACATCGTGTTTGACCGGCAGCAACTCGAATACCTCAATTTCATCGAGAAATTCCACTGTACTTATTGTGCCTATGGGAGCGGGCTGGTCGCTTATGTGTACGCGATCATAGCCAAAACCGAGCAGTACTTTTGCCCGATCAAGCACGCGCGCAAGATACTCGGCACCCATGCGCGTTATCCCCTGTTCCTGGATTATGGGGACGCTGCGGACTATGAAGCCAGGCTCGAAGAATATCGCGCCAAGCTCGCCAAAATGGAATAGATCGGTGAGTTAAGATTGCGGAAAGAGGAAGTGATGTTCCGGTGATTTTCCGTTAGTGAAGTACGGCGCATCAGGCGTAGCCGTAATGCGCCGTATGTTTCATTCGGCGCAATGCCCTTCGGGGATTGCGCCTTACGCGCGTTGGGCGTCGCGAGTTCAGATTCGAACTGCAGCATCAGCGCGCACTGCACAGGACGCCCTGGCAGTTCAGCGTGTTGAAGTCATAGACGGACGAATGTCCCGAATTGCCCTCGGGTTTCGGCACACCCTTGGGGATCAGGAAAGTCGCCGAGTTGCCGCCGTACAAACCCGACGGATAGGTGAAGGGCTTGAGCACCACATAGGCGTTGAACAGGCCTGGCTTAGGCGGCCGCGGCACACCCTGGCCGGCCACCGGCGGCAGGTCGCGTTGCGGCGTGTTTTGCAGCACGGCCTCGGACCAGGCTTCGGCATCGGCGGCCGTGGCCTTGCGCAGCAGGCCCTTGCGCACTGCGTCCGCGAGGCCGGCGGGACCGGCCATCGGCGCGGTCCGGTCATGGAAGGACTCGGGCGTGATTGCGCCCGAGGTGACCAGCGCAGTCCCTGCCGCCGGCGGCTCGCCTATCACCACTTTGCCGTTGGTCGCCGTGAAGACCATATCCACCCCGCGCCCGAAGACGCGCCTGGACAGGGGATTAAGCGGCGCGAGATTATCAGGGGTGACGTAGAAGTAGCCACAGGGGCCCTTGTTGTCGTAGGAGCTGTTTAGCAAGGGTGTGCCCTGCTCCAGGCCGGCGACCGCCTGCCGGTGATAGCCCCCGACCAGCACCGCCGCGATTCGGGTCTGCGGCGACCAGCCGATATTCCAGATCGTCGGCTCATACGCGCCCAGCATCAGAACCACCGGCTTGCCGGGACTATTCACCGCGACATCGATCTGTGTGCCTTCATGGCCGCTCTGATCGATCTGGAAGGCAATTTTGCGTCCCGAGTAAGCCCCAGCGGCAAACACCGAGAACTGCTCCGGAAGCTTCAGGTCGGCAAAGCCGCATACCGGTTTCTGCGCGACGCTCTGCCGGGATTTCTCGTCCGTGGCAAAGTCGAAGGGCTTGAGTTCACCCGCCGTTGCGGCGGACGGCTTGCGCGCCTTCGGGTCGTCGACGCAGACGTTTTTCCACGAGGCGTCGCGCTGGCCGATCCAGAGGTCCGTGACGCAGGCCAGCGACATCTTCACCGCGCCCAGCTTGCGCTCGGGCGTGATGGTCGCCTCGGCATCCACCTCGGCGTAGAACGCCTTGCCGCTTGCCGGACTCACCGACACGGTCAGCCGCGTCGGCAGACGGCCGGGACTCATCCGGTAGGTGCCGACGCTGACGAATTTAACCTCGCCACCGGCCTGGGCCACGATGAAAGGATTGGTCCGGGCCAGGCTCTCCGCCGCGCTCTTGATGCGCTCGGTGGCGGCCTCGGCATCCGCCGGATCGAGGGTTCCCGAACCGCAGCGTTGCGCGTAGGAGGCCTTGATCTGGCGCTCTGACTCGTCAAGCGCCTGCTGCGCCTGCGCCACGCGGGCGGGGTCGTCGCGCAACTGGTCGGGCAGACGCGTCAGCCCCGCATCGATCACGGCGAGTTTTTCCGCAATTTCGCCGGACTTCGCCGCCTCGCGCTCGCGGAACGGATCGGGCGTGGCGCGGTCCCAGTCGATCACGCGCTTGACCACGCGTCGCGCCAGTTCGGGATCGACTTCCAGAATCGGCATCACCAGCGGCCCGCTGGTCATCAACATGATCGACAGGAGCTGGGGCCGGTCGCCCTTCTCGAACAGGATCTGGCGGGAAGTCCGCAGCCGTGCTGCGAGGTAAAGGAATGCGGATTCCTCCCTGTGTCCCGCGATGCGCTCTCCCGATGCCGCGTGGAACAGCATGAGCGGCTCCTGCAGCGTTTTGGGATCGGCGAGCATTTCATCCACGGCCTTGCGCACGACGGCCGCATCGCATGAGCCGAGGCGGGCAATGACCGAGGCATCGCGTGGCGGCGCGGCGGCAGAAGGCAAAGAAAGCGTCGCCAGGCAAAACGCCAGAATTGCTGGGAAGGAAACCAGTGTTGGCATTTGCCGGGGTGGATTTGCAAGCGGGAAATTAGTCATATTCATTGGCGTCCTTTTTCATTCGTCAAGCAGCTTTTCCACCGTGTTGCCAGCGCAGACTCCTGAGCAATGATCTGGCGCTCAAACCAAACCGAATAAGTCTTCTTGTCGCTCATTCTTAAGACGCCCAGCGAATGAAAGGGACTTCCCCGTCCCGAGCTAGCGGCGGAAGCCGTCGGCAGCGAAAGCTGCCATGATTGAGTTTCCACGCCAAATCATTCGCTCGAAAGGGGAAGTCCATGAACATTGTCACAGTTGGGATTGATCTCGCCAAGAATATATTCGCATTTCATGGCGTTGACCAGAACGGTAAAGCGGTTACGCCTGATCAATTCAAGGGGAGGCAACAGACTCCCGGCTAACGAATGAGGCCCCCGCGCGCGTCTTTCATCAGGGTCCGGGCA
>CALMWM010000495.1 GCA_937873435.1 uncultured Gallionellaceae bacterium | reverse complement strand
GCAACGGAAATCGCATCCACCCTTGCCGAATACAAACTGGAAAAGGCCGAGTCCTGGGTATTCGCCGACAGCTTCAGCGAACGCCTGTACGCTTCCGTCGACAAGAAATGGCGCGGCGAGTTGCCGCGCACCTACCTCTTCGACCGGACTCATCGAGCGGAAGCCCGGAGCGGCGGGTTAAGTGCGGGTCAACTTGGCGAATGGCTAAAGGTCGTTGATCCGCAGTTGTAACGTGCTAGACATGCCATGCCCGGCTCAGTTCTTGTAGGCTTCAACCGGGACGCTGATTTTAACTTCGTCGCTAACTGCCGGTATGTACTTGGTCAACCCGAAATCGGAGCGTTTGATGGTCGCGCTGACGTCGCCGGCACACATGGCTTTCTTGCTTGCCGGGTTGATACCGCATTGGAAACCGTTTACCGTGATTTTGAGGGGTTTGGTCACGCCGATCATGGTGAATTGTCCTTCCGCGGCGACGACTTTGTTGCCTTCGAAAATCAGCTTGTCCGATTTGAAGGTCATGGTCGGAAACTTCTTCACGTTGAACAGGCCCTCGTCCGACAAATGTTTCGACCAGGCGCCAGAGCCCATGTCGAGCGACTCGGTGTAGATAGTGAAATCGACGCTACCCTGTTTGGCCGCGAGGTCGATCGAAATCTTGCCGCTGGTCTTGTTGAAACGGCCATGTTGCGTGGTGAAACCGAGGTGCGTGATCTCGAAACTCGGGGCGGAAAATTCGGGATCGGTCGTGTAATTGTCGCTAGCGTATGCGGGCGCGACCAGGGCGCTCATTGCTGCGAAAGTGGCTAAATATCTTTTCATAAAAACCTCCGTAGTGGGCGCCGGTGGTTGCCGGCGAGCCGTCGATAACCACTGAATCCCGTCATTTTTTGTCGTGGGGAAATGCCTGCAAATAGCCAGCCACGGACTCCATTTCGTCATGGGAAATCAGGTGGGCGATTTGCGTCATGGGCGTATTGGGCCGCTCGTCCGTTCTCTGGAAAACCTGTAATTGTTTCACCAGGTAGTCCTGGTGTTGGTTCGCCAGCCGGGGGAAACTCGCGAGCCCCTCCGCTTTGGGGCCGTGGCAAGTGATGCAGGGAGGTGCTTCCTTGGCAGGAATCCCTTTCTCGTAAATCTCCTTGCCGGCGGCCATTTGCTTCGCATCGACCTGCGCGTTGGGCTGCGGAACCTGTTTGGAGAAATAGTCGGCGAGCCCCTTGATCTGGTCGTCGGTAAGGTGGTGGCTTAAGCCCCACATATATTCAAAGCCTGCCGGATCGGAGCGGTGCTGGCCTCTGAAATTCTCCAGTTGAGCAACGAAGTAGGCAGGTTGCTGGCCGGCGAGTCGCGGGAAATTTGGCGATATGGAATTGCCGTCGATGCCGTGGCAGTTGGAACAGACCTGGACGGCGGTTACCGCCGGAGGGACATTCGGGTTGGCGAGGTCGCGCGAGCGCTCAAGGTTGGAGCAGCCGGCACTGGCCGCGGCCAGTCCGACAAGCAGTGTAGCAAGGATTTTTTTCATCTCGAATCTCCGAAGATTCCGACGTTCATGTCGGGAATGCGGCATAGCGATTTCGGGCAGGCAGTTCCGCAGGGTTTTCAATACGCACCCCACACATAGAAAAACAGCGAGTTGTTGTCGCGCGCATTTCTGCCCAAACCATCGTAGTTGTCGGTGGCGCCGTTGTATTTGTCGTAGGCGGTGTATTGCACCCCGACGCGGGCATATTGCACGGGCATCCAGAATGCTTCATAGGTCAAGCCGCGCGTTGCGGGATTGCCAGAAAGATTGCCGTTGACGCGGGTTGAAGCTATGCCGGTTTCCATTGGGTCGTTCGAGGTTACTTGACCGTTGCTGTCGTAGCCGGAACTCTGGAGCGCGGTGTTGGTCGTGCCGGTCAGATTGAAAAAAGCCAGGCTGCCGCCGTATTTTGCCTGGTAAACATAAGTCAACTTGGCGCGGAATACGTTGGTCGTGTCGGAATCATTAAAAGGCGCCAAGGGGGTTATTCCGTCGGCGGCGAAATACGGGGATACGTTTGTCCCATCGTGGTTGGCGGCAACGGTATTCGCCGAATAGTCGGTTTTCTGCCTCATGTAGGCGACCTGTGCGGTGACCGTATGGGGGTCGAGGATGTATTGGTATTGGGCATCCAGTCCGGTGTTCAAAATACGCGAAACGCTGTTCGAATCCGAGGTGTCGGTAGGGTCGTCGTAGACGTGCGCGATCATCCCGGAGGTGCCGACCATGATGTTATGCGGGCCCCACTCGTGGGTTAACGCCAGTCGCCAATAGGGGTTGTTGGCACCCTGGAGTTTGGTTGTTCCGGCATTGTCCAGTCCGGCACTCAGAGGGGAGAAAATTCCTTTGGCGGTCTGGTAAGTGCCGAGCTCCGCGTAGACCAGTTTGTTCAAATACATATACATGTTTATGCCGGCGAGATTGCCGCCCGAACCGAAGCCGGGGAAAGGGGCTGCGCCGTCGATGAACTGGTTGCTGGTCGGGCTGGGCACGGGAACATATTGCATCCAGGCTGCGGCAGTATTCCAGGGGTCCGAAACCGATGGGTTGTTGTTCAGGCTGACGCCGAAGATCAAATCCCGACTGGGTGTGATAAAGCGGTCGGCATAGCGGATGTCGACGTTGTCCATGCCGGCATGTCCGGTGTAGCTGCTGCCGTCGGCAGTCGGGGCGGCGTAGTTGTCGTAGGTCCACTGCACGAACGCGCCGATGTTGTCGGTGATCTTGCCGCCGAGGAAGGCGCTCGCGTTCGCGAAGATGGGCGACCCGTTTTTCTGGAAATCCCCCGCGGAATTATCGCTTTTGGAGGTGTCGCCAACCTTCGTATAAGTGGCAAGCGCCATAACCGACAGCGGCACCTTGACGCGGTCGCCGATGGTGTAGCCGGTAAGTTTGAACATCCGGCCATAGGGAGTCAGCTCGGGAAATTGCCCGCCGGCGTGGCAGGCCATGCAGTTCTGCCCGGTCTGACGCGCGAAAAGCGGGAGCGCCTGCGAGTCTAGCGGGAACAGCGCCGCGATCATTCCCAACGTGCCGAAGACCAGGGCCGCCTGGCGCAAAATACTGCGTTGTATCGCCATTATGAAGCTACACATTATTCGTCCTTTCAAAAAAACAGTGTTTCCTACTCAAAGGAACAAAATTCAATATCTTTCGGATATGAGTATCCGCAATCCCCGACGAGCCCGCAACGGACTATCAGCCTCGAACAGATCAGACCAAAGTCTTATTTCAAACAGAGACCGGCGCCCCACGACTCTGTGCGGCGCATGTTAAAATGCGCCGCAGCCAAGTCTCCGCGACCACATACCGAGGGTTTCCGATGTCGATAGCCCTAAAGAAATCCTTCAGCCGCTTGAGCTTCTCGCGCCAGTTCATGTTGGCTATCGCCGCCGTTCTCCTGGTCGGCATGGCAGTCATCGGAAACTGGCTGGAGCGGCAGATCGAGAGCAGCGAGGTTCACCGTGCCGCGGCAATTTCCGCGGTTTACGTGGAAAGTATCTTTGCAGCGCAACTGCACGAATGGTCGGGCGGAGAGGTCGTGGATAGCGAAACCCATGCCGTGCTCGACCGGGTTTTTGCCCAGGGGCCATTGCAGCGGGAAGTTCTGCGCTTCAAACTTTGGGATACCAATGGACGGATTGTCTACAGCAGCGACGATGAACAAATCGGGAAGAGCTTCCCGCTCGGGGGGCAGCTTGCCGCAGCCTTGGCGGGTACGGTGCAGGCGCGGATCAGCGACCTCGACGAAGCCGACAACCAGCCCGAGCACCTGCACTGGCCGCAACTGCTTGAAGTCTACGTGCCGATCCGCTCCGCCACCCATGGCCGGATTATTGCGGTCGCCGAATTTTATTTGTCGATGGAAAACCTGGGGCGCGACATCCGTACCGCCCAGCAGCACAGCTGGTTGCTCGTCGTGGCCGCCACTGCCGCGATCTACCTGTTGCTGCTCAGCCTGGTGCGCCGCGCCAACGATACGATCCTCGACCAGCAGCGCGATTTGCGCCACCAGCTTGACCAGTTGCGTGCCGCACTCGACGAAAACGACCGTATGCGCGAACAGTTGCGCGAGGCGGGCGCAAGCACGACCGCGCTCAACGAGGAATTCCTGCACCGGGTTGCCGCCGACCTGCACGACGGGCCGGCGCAGGCGATAGCCTTTGCGCTGATGCGCTTCGACGAGCTTGGCGAAGTCTATTGCGGCGCTACGGTATCCCAGGGCGATGCCGCGCAAGACCTTCGAGCTATCCGCGAAGCATTGAACTCTTCGTTGCGGGATGTGCGCAACATCGCTTCGGGTCTGGCGATTCCGGGTATTGCCGAATTGTCGCTTGCCGACACGGCGAGGCGTGCCGTGCGCGATTTCGAGCGCATGTCCAGGCAAACGGTGGAAGTGGAGATAGTCGATGTCCAGGATGATGCGCCGCTCGCGATCAAGATCGCGGTGTACCGGTTGCTCCAGGAGTCTCTTGCCAACGGCTGGCGCCACTCGCCTGGGGCAGCGACGCGGGTAAGCGTGCAACAGAATGATGCTCAGCTAGTGGTCGAAGTCGTCGATCAGGGCGCCGGTTTCGATCCCCATGCGGCAGCCATGTCGGGACGGCTTGGGCTAGCCTTCATGCGCGAGCGCGTCCGCCTGCTCGGCGGCATCTTCGAGATCGATTCAACTCCGGGGAGCGGCACCTGCATTCGCGCCCGCCTCCCCTTGCCTGTAGAGGAAGCAACCCATGCCTAGTCCGATCCGTATTCTGGTCGCCGACGATCATCCCTTGTTCCGCGAGGGGGTTGCCCATTCGCTCGGCGCGGAGCCGGATTTCGAAGTTATCGCCCAAGCCGGCAGCGCCGAAGAAGCCGTGGAGATGGCACAGCGTTTGCGCCCCGATATGGTGTTGCTGGATGTCACGATGCCCCGGATGGGTGGGATCGCGGCGGCCGGTAAAATCGCCGCCGATGCGCCGGAAGTGCGCATCATGATGCTCACGGTCTCCGAGAACCAGGAAAACCTGCTGGCCGCCCTCAAATCCGGGGCGCATGGCTACGTCTTGAAGGGGGTATCGGCCAGCGAGTTGCGCGCCATCACGCGCCGGGTGGCCGATGGCGAGTCCTATGTCACCCCTGCGCTGGCCGCAGAATTGCTGACCGAGCTTTCCCGCCCGCACCCCCATGATTCTCTCTCCGAACTGACCGCGCGTGAGGCAGATGTCCTCAAACTTCTCAGCCAGGGGCTCACCAACCGGGAGATCGGCGAGCATCTGCACCTTGCCGAAAAGACCGTCAAACATCACATGACCAGTATTTTGCTGAAATTGCATGTACGCACCCGCACCGAAGCGGCACTGATGGCCGTGCAGCACGGGGTGACGGCCAATGCCACGCAACACGCGGGGAAAAAGGAAAATTAAGGCTGCCCCATAAAATTTCGGATAGCCTGATGCAAGAGCAAATTCGCCGCCCCGGTGAAGAAAATGGTGACTTGATACATATGAGCAAAGCATTCACCCGCGAGAACGACGACGCGGAAGACGAAGAACTCGAGCCTGCCCAGCAACTGCCGCAGGGCGTGAAGAATTACATTACCCCGGCGGGCTACCAGCGCTTGCAGGATGAACTGGATCGCCTGTGGAAAGTCGAGCGCCCGGAATTGGTGAAAGTTATCCACTGGGCCGCCTCCAACGGCGACCGCTCGGAAAACGGCGACTATATCTACGGCAAAAAGCGCTTGCGTGAGATCGACCGGCGCCTCCGTTTTCTCTCCAAACGCCTGGACAATGCCGAGGTGGTCGATCCCGGCCAGCGCGAGGCGTGCGACCAGGTGTTCTTCGGCGCCACCGTCACGGTCGCCGATGTGCGTGGTGCGGAACACCGCTACAGCATCGTCGGCGTCGACGAGGCCGAACCCGGGCGCGGCCTGATCAGCTGGGTTTCCCCGTTGGCGCGCGCGCTGCTCAAGGCGCGCGAGGGCGACGTGGTGACATTGCGCACGCCGGGCGGGGTGGAAGAGCTGGAGGTGCTGGAAGTGCGCTACGAGCCGATCGCGCTTTCATGACGGGCTGTGAGTATTCGTGAGTGGATGTTGGGCCTCTGGTGAAGGATAATCGGGACAAACTGATACGAAATGGTGGTTCCTGTGTACAGCGAATTAACCGTTCGACCTAATTTCCCCAACCGTTCTCTAAATAGATACTCCGGGCTGCCTGAATGCTGAAAGATTTTCCATTGTGGGCCAAGATCATGTTGGCCATGGGCGTTTCCATCGTGATCGTGGGCGGCGTGCTGACCTTCTCCAATCTGCGCACGCTGGAAGAGGTGATTGGAAAGGCGGAGAAGAAGGAACTGGACGGCCATATCCGTTCGATTGCCGTCAGCATCGCCTCCCAAGGAAGCGTCTCGGAAGCCTTGAGCGCGTTGGTGGCCAATATCCCGCAAGTACAGGAGAAATTCGCGACAGGCGACCGGCAGTTTCTGACCAGTCTTTTTTTGCCTGGCTACAAGGTGCTTGCTCACGATTACGACGTCGAGCAGTTCCAGTTTCACACCCCGCCGGCCATTTCGTTCCTGCGCTTGCACAAGCCGGAAAAATTCGGCGACGATTTGTCCTCGTTCCGCCGCACCGTGGTCAATGCCAATGAAACCCGCAAACCGGTGCGCGGGTTGGAGGGCGGCGTGGCCGGCCTGGGCGTGCGCGGCGTGGTGCCGGTTTTCAACGGCGGCAAGCATGTCGGTTCGGTTGAATTCGGCATGAACTTCGGTCAGGCGTTTTTCGACGATTTCAAGGCCCAGAATGGCGTCGATGTCGGACTGCATTTGCCGGTGGGAGACGGTTTCAAGACGGTCGCCTCGACTTTCGGCAAAGAACCGCTGATGCCCGCCGACTCGTTGCGCAAAGCACTGGGCGGCGAACCGCAGTTCGACCACCTGGAAATTCTGGGGGTGCCGCGTGCGATCTATGCGGCGCCGATCAAGGACTACTCGGGCAAGCCGATCGGCGTGCTCGAAGTCGCCATGGATCGCAGCGCCTATCAAGCGACGCTGGCTGGTGCGCGCAACACCGCCTATGTGGTGGGCATCCTGTCCCTGGGCTTGGGTTTGGTGCTGGCAATGGTGACCGCGCGTCATCTGACGCGGCGCCTCGGCGTGGTGATGGATGCCGTCGACAGGGTGGCCGAGGGCGACTTGACGGTGGAAATCGAGCGGGATGGCAACGACGAAATCGGCCAGTTGGCAGGCGCCGCCCAAGAGATGCGCCGCCAGTTGCACCAGTTGGCGGCCAAGGTGGGGTCTCATGCCGTGACCGTGAACGCCGCCGCCGGGGAAATCGCCGTGGCGGTCGAAAATCAGGCGGCTACCTCCAGCCAGATGTCGGCGTCGGTGGCGGAAATCACCTCCACCATGGAAGAGCTATCTGCCTCCTCGACGCAGATCGCCGAACATTCCAAATCGGTCGTCGATATTGCCAACCACACTTGGGAAAACAGCAAAAAAGGGGCCGAGGCCATGCAGGCGGTGCTGTCCAAAATGTGCGATATCCGCGGCGACAATCAGCACAGCCTGCAGGAAATCGTCGAGCTGGGCAGCAAGTCCAAGGAAATCAGCAAGGTCATGGAGATCATCAACGCGGTGGCCGACCAGACCAAGCTGATCGCCTTCAACGCCGCGCTCGAAGCCGCCAGTGCCGGCGAAGCGGGGCGCCGCTTCGGCGTGGTGGCCGCGGAAATTCGCCGCCTGGCCGACAGCGTGACCGATTCCACCGGCGAGATCGAGGCCAAGGTCAGCGAAATTCAGGATTCCATCAGCCGCCTGGTGATCACCTCGGAGAAAGGCGCCGCCGGCATTAACGCTGGTATGGACGCAACCTCCAACACCGCCGACCGGCTCGGCGAGCTGGTGGAGGAAGCCAGGCAGACCAGCAGCGCGGCCCAGCAGATTTCGCTATCCACCCAGCAACAGAAGACCGCCAGCAACCAGGTGGTGGTGGCCTTGCGTGAAATTGTCACGGCCAGTTCGCATACTGCCCGGTCGATCAGCCGCATCTCGCAAATCAGCCATGACATGACTACCACGTCGGCGGAATTGCGGGAGATGGTGGGCCAATTCAAGCTGGCCGAAGAGGATGGCTCCGGCGCGCAAACAGCCGGCACGGTGAAGTCCGCAGCCGACTAGCGGTTCTTGCGTCTTGCCGGGGTTGGCTGCGATAGTGCTGCCGAAGGGCGGAATATTTCAGTCTTGGCGGGGGAATCCTGCCTGATTAGGAGATCGTATGGATTTGTTGCGGAACTTCAAACTATCGCATAGCTTCGCGCTGTTGATCGGGCTGGGGGCGTTCGGCTTCATTGTCTACGGCGTGTGGTCCTTCAAAACGCTCAATGAGCTGAAAGTCAACGGGCCGATTTACCAGCGCATCGTTCAGGGCAAGGATCTGATCGCGGATATCCTGCCGCCGCCGGAATACATCATCGAGTCCTACCTGGTCACCCTGCAATTGTCCGAAACCAGCGACCACGCCGAGCAGGAGCGCTTGATCGAGCGCTTCAAAAAATTAAAAGAGGAATATGACGAGCGGCACGCCTTCTGGCTCAAGGAGAAACTGGAAGGCAATCTGTCCGAACCGTTCCTGCAACAGGCCCACCCCCGGGCAGTCGAGTTCTACAACATCGCTTTCAACGAGTATCTCCCCGCGGTAAAAAAAGCGGACAAGGTCGCGGAGACCCAGGCGCTGGCCCGGATGAAAGCGGCTTACGAACTGCACCGCAAGGCTATCGACCAGGTAGTGGAACGAGCCGGCAAACGCAATGCCGACGACGAAGCGGGTGCGAAGACGCGCATCCAGTCCGCCACCCTGCTGTTGCTGGCGATCCTCGTGGCTTCCCTGGGGGCCGCCGTGGTCGTGGCAACGCTGATCGTGCGCGGATTGCTGGCCCGTCTCGGCGGCGAACCGGAATATGCGGTGAAAATCGCCCATGCCATCGCCGACTGCAATCTCAATATCGACATCGAAACTCGCCCCGGCGACGAATCCAGTTTGCTGGCGGCGATGAAAGCCATGCAGGGCAGCCTTGCCCTGATCATCGGCAATGTCAACAACAGCGTGCACCGGCTGGCGCAGACCTCTACCCGGCTTGCCGAGACGGCGGGGCTGGCGGCGGAAACCAATTACCATCAGCAGGATGTGGGCCATTCGATGGCCGCCGCGGTGGAGCAAATGTCCTCCACGGTGGTCGAGATCACTTCCACGATGGAGGAGTTGACCGCTTCGTCGAGCCAGATCGCCGATCATTCCAAGTCGGTGGTGGACATCGCCAACCATACCTGGGAAAACAGCAAAAAAGGCTCTGTTGCGATGCAGCAACTGCTCGGGGTGATGGGCGAGATCCGTAGCGACAACCGCAACAGCTTGAAGGAAATCGTCGAACTCGGGGCCAAGTCGAAAGAAATCAGCAAAGTGATGGAGATCATCAACGCTATCGCCGCCCAGACTAAGCTGATCGCTTTCAATGCCGCGCTGGAAGCCTCCAGCGCGGGAGAAGCGGGCCGGCGCTTCAGCGTGGTGGCCAGCGAAATCCGCCGCCTCGCCGACAGCGTGACCGATTCCACCAACGAGATCGAAAGCAAGGTTCAGGAAATCCAGGATTCCATCAGCCGCCTGGTGATTACCTCGGAAAAGGGCACCGGCACCATAGACGCCGGCATGGAGGCCAGCACCAACACTTCGCGCAACCTCGACGAACTGGTGGATGCCGCCAGCCACACCAGCGGTGCGGCGCAGCAAATCTCGCTATCCACCCAGCAGCAAAAAACCGCCAGCAGCCAGGTGGTGGCGGCGTTGCGCGAAATCGTCAGCGCCAGCAGCCATACCGCGCAATCCATTCGCAGCATTACCGAGATCGGCAATGAAATGAACGAGATGTCGCAGGAGTTGAACGTGCTGGTGAAGCAGTTCAAACTGGCGACTGCGTAACCCGGTAAACAAGCGAACATGGCCAAAATAAGAGTGGTGTTGACCGACGACAGCAGCGTGGCTCGCGGACTGCTGCGGTCGTTTCTGGAAAGCGATGGCGGCATCGAGATTGTCGGCGAAGCGAGCAACGGCGCGGAGGCCGTGCGTCTCGTCGGCGAACTCAGGCCCGACCTGGTCACCATGGACCTGGAAATGCCGGTGATGGGCGGGATGGATGCCATCCGCGAAATCATGGCGACCCATGCGGTGCCGATACTGGTGGTCAGCAGCGTCGCGGACGCCAAGAACGCTTGCGCCGCGGTAGCTTGCGGAGCACTGGATGCGATAAGCAAACCCGAGATGGATGCCGTGTCAGGGTTCGTTGCCAAGGTCAAAATGCTGGCGAAAATTCCGGTCATCACCCACCTGCGCTTGCGCGCTTCGGCAAAGCCCATGATCGAAGAGCTTCAGCCGCCGACCCCGGCAATTTCCCCGTCCGACACGGCGGAGGCCGCGCCGCGTGCCGATTCCACGTGCCTGTTCGCAATCGCCTCTTCAACCGGCGGCCCCCAGGTTTTGTCCTCGATCCTGGGCAGCTTGCCGCGGGTTTTTCCTTGCCCCATCCTGATTGCGCAGCATATCGCTGACGGCTTCGCGCACGGCATGGCGGAATGGCTGGCGGGTGTTTGCAAGTTGCCGGTACGCCTCGCGCGGGAAGGCGAGCTGCTCATGGCCGGCACGGTATATGTCTCGCCCTCCGAGGCCAACCTGGCGGTGACGCCGGCGCGCCGCATGACCTTGGTGCCGCGTCTGCCGGGGGAGATTTACCATCCCACCTGCGACGTGCTGCTGGCCTCGGTTGCGGCGGTCTATGGCCACCAGGGCGTCGGCATCATCCTTACCGGCATGGGCAGCGATGGCGCGGCGGGGATGAGTAAAATCCGCGATGCAGGCGGCGTCACACTGGCGCAGGACGAAACCAGTTCGGTGATCTTCGGCATGAACAAGGTCGCCATCGATCGCGGCGGCGTGCAGCAGGTGTTGCCGGCGAGCGAAATTTCACAAACCATGTGCCGCCTTGCCGGGCTGTCGGTGTGAAGAGCGCCGCGATGAATCTCACTCCTTTCAAGGAACTCATCAAACAGCGTTGCGGCCTGATTTTCGAAGGCGTGGGCGAAAAACCGCTGGTGGACGGCCTGCACAAACGCATCGCCGCAAACGGTGCGGAAAATGCCACGGCCTATTACGCTGCGCTGCATGGCAACGACCTTGAGTTCCATGAATTGGTGTGCCTGCTCACCATCAACGAAACCTATTTCTATCGCGAACCGGAGCAATTGCAATTGCTGGCGGATTGCCTGGTGCCGCGCATCCTTGCACGCAAGCAGGACGCCGCTCCGCTGCGGATTCTCAGTGCCGGCTGTTCGACCGGCGAGGAGCCCTATTCGATCGCGATGGCGCTGCGCGAGAAATACGGCGAGAGTGCGGCGCGGATGTTCCGCCTGGAAGGCGGCGACATCGACAAGGGGGCTTTGGAAAAGGCCCGCGTGGGGCGTTACAGCGAGTTTTCCTTCCGTGCCCTGGAGCCGGCGTTGCGCGAGCGTTATTTCGAACGGCACGGCAAATGGGCGTGGAATGTCCGTGCCGACCTGCACGAGCAAGTCGAATTCCACCATCTCAACCTGCTCGACAAAAGCACTCACCATGCCTTGCCGGATTACGACATCATTTTTTTCCGCAACGTGTCGATTTACTTCGATACCCCGACGCGCCGACGGATCCAGCAACATCTGGCGGCACTGCTGAAGGATGACGGCTGCCTGATCATCGGCACTGCCGAAACCCTGGCCAACGATCTGGGGGTGCTCAACCTGGTGGAAGAAAACGGGCTGTTCTATTTCGCTAAACAACCCTTGGCGCCGCGCCGTCCGCACTTCGAAGTGCCGGTTTTGCCGGAGCGCCGCAAAACCGCAACGGACTGGCTGGCGCCAGCGCCCTTGCCTCGTCCCGCCGTGCCGGAGCGGCCGGCCGCTCCGCAGTCTGTCGCGCCGTCTCCCGCTAACATCGACGAGGCCTTGCGCCTGACCCGGGAAAAACATTACGAGGAGGCGCTTGCGATCATTGTTCGCCTGCTCGAACAGCAGCCTGTCGCCAGCGATGCGCTGTTGCTCAAGGCGCACATTCAGTTGCATCGCAAGGAGTACGCAGCCGCCGAAGAAACCGCGCAGCGCGTGTTGAAAAGCGAGGCCTGGTCGGTCGACGCTTTCGTGGTGCTGGCGCTGGCGGCGAAATGGCGCAATCAGAACGCGGATGCGGTGAAATGGTTCAAGCAGGCGGTGTATGCGCGCAATGAATGCTGGCCGGCGCACTATTACCTGGGCGAACTGTACCGTGCCGACAACGAGCTCGAAAAAGCCCGGCGGGCCTATCGCGTCGCTTTGCAACTACTCTCGGGGCAGCCTGCCCCCGGCGACGGGCTGTCGATTATTCCGCTCGGCCTGCCGCCGACCGAAGTCCGCTTCCTGTGCGAACATCAAATCGCCAAACTCGACGGCCTGCGTGCCGTTGCAGCGCAGTAGCATCCATGGCGCTGGATATTAAAAAATTCATCGCACGCTTCGTCGAGGAAGCGCGCGACCATGTCGCCCGCCTCGGCGAAGGCCTGGACGCACTGGAACGCGACCCCGCCGACCGCGAAAACATCAACACCATTTTCCGCTCGGCGCACACCATCAAGGGCTCGTCGCGGATGCTCAAGCTCGCCACCATCACCGACACCGCGCACAAGCTGGAAGACGTGCTGGGGGCCATGCGCGAAGGCGCACTGACCTACAACTCCGAACTGGGTCGCCTGCTTTACCGCGGGGTGGATGCGCTGGCCGGCCTGGTCGAGCGGTTGGCCGAAGGCGGCGAATTGCCCGGGGCGGACCAAGCATTGTGCGAGGAACTGGCGCAGGCAGCCAAGAACGAAAGCGTGGCGGGCGCAACGCCGCCCCCCGAGGTACCGGCAAGCCGCCCGGCTGAAGCGCAACCTGATCCGGCAGCGCCGGATGCGGTGCAAGAGCAACCGGCGTCAACGGCTACCCGGAATTCCCCCGCGCCCGAGGCGAAACTCAAAGCGCCGGATACCGTGCGGGTGAAGATGAACAAGCTCGACGAGCTGATCAAGCTGATGGGCGAGGTGGTGTCCAGTCATGCCCGCTCGCGTCAGCGCCTCGTCGACATCCGCGAAATCGAGCGCATCGATTTCGATCCGGCGAATGCCGGCGAGAGCGACTGGAAAGCGCTGAAGGCCGAACTGCGCCAGTTTTCCCTGGCGCTGCGCGACGATGTGCTCTCCCAGGAATTGCTGATGGACGAGTTGCACAGCAAGGCGCTGATCATGCGCATGTTGCCGCTGGCCATCGTGTTCGACCCGGTCGGGCGAATAATGCGCGAACTGGCGCGTTCGGTCGGCAAGGAAGTGGAATGCGTGGTGAGCGGTGCGGAAATCGAACTCGACCGCCAGATGATCGACAAACTCAGCGACCCGGTGGTGCATTTGCTGCGCAATGCCGTCGATCATGGCATCGAAGCGCCCGCCGCGCGCTTGGCAGCAGGCAAGACGGGGTGCGGGCGGGTCACGCTATCGGCGCGCCAGGACGGCGGCTGGGTGGTCATCGAAATCAGCGACGACGGCGGCGGCATTCCGGTCGAGGCGATCCGCGAAAAAGCCGTGCGCAAGGGTTTCCTGACGGAAGAGAAAGCCGCCGCGTTGAGCGAGCAGGAAGTCGTCGACCTGATATTCCTGCCCGGTTTCAGCACCAGCGCGATCATTACCGACATTTCCGGGCGCGGCGTCGGCATGGACGTGGTCAAGCGCAGCATCGTCGACGATTTGCAGGGGGTGGTCAGCGTGGACAGCCGTCCCGGCGCCGGCACTACTTTTGCGTTGCGCCTGCCGCTGTCGCTGGCGATGATGCGGGTGCTGCTGGTGGAAGTCGGCGGTCTTCCCTTCGGCTTTACCGCCCAGTACGTCGCCGAATTGCTGCGGGTACCCCAAGGCGAGTTCCTGAATGTCGCTGAACGGCGCGCGGTGGTCATCCGCAACGAGTTCGTGCCGGTCGTATCGCTGGAAGACCTGCTGCGCATTCCGCCGAATTACATGCGCAAGAAGGCGCGCGAGAAACACCACGAAGGCGTCTTGCTGCTGGTGGTGCGCGTGCGCAACGAAAAACTGGCGCTGGTGGTCGACGACCTGCTCGACGAGCGCGACATGGTGATCAAGCCCCTGCCCGAGCATATGCGCCGCCTTGCGATGGTGTCGGGGATGGTGACCACCGGCAAGAACGAACTGGTGAATATCCTGCATGTGCCGGTGCTGCTCGACATGGCGCGTAGCGCACGCGGCGAGGCGCTACGGGGGCAGGCGGAAAGCGCGCAGGGCGCGGACGGCGGACAGTGGCGCATCCTGGTGGTAGACGATTCCCTGAATACCCGCGAGATCGAGAAGGACGTGCTGGAAGCCCACGGTTACCAGGTCACGCTGGCGGAAGACGGCATGGATGGCCTGCGCAAGGCGCGGACGGGCGATTTCGACGCGGTGCTGACTGATGTCGAAATGCCCAACATGGACGGTTTCACCCTGACCGAGCGCTTGCGTGAGGAAGACAAGTACCGCGATACGCCGATCATCATCATCACCTCGCGCGAAAAGGAAGAAGACAAAAGGCGCGGCATCCAGGTGGGTGCCGATGCCTATATCGTCAAGGGCGATTTCGATCAAAGCAACCTGGTGGATACGTTAAGGAACTTGCTGGGGTAAGTAACCGTTTTTTCACCGCAGAGGCGCAAAGGCGCAGAGGGTTTTGCAAATTAGATAGTTGCTGGAAAATAACGATTGCTTCAATGAAACCACCGAATTACATGACTTTCTCTGCGCCTTTGCGCCTCTGCGGTAGGTTTTTAAAATATAAATGATGGAGGAAACACAATGCGTATTCTGGTAGTCGACGATGATGCCCTCGCGGGCGAGATGACCGCTGCGGTGCTGGAGGGGCTGGGGCACGAGCCGCTGCTGGCGGAAAACGGGGTGGAAGCGATGGAAAAACTCGCCGCGGAGACGGCGATAGAAATGGTGATCAGCGACTTGAACATGCCGCTGGTCAGCGGTATCGACCTGTTTCGCGAAATGCGCGCGCAAGGGATCAACTTGCCCTTCATCCTGCTGACCGGCGACGACCCGGAAGGGCCGCGGCAACAGGAGCCCAAGCTGGATGCCTGCCTGCTCAAGGATTTCTCGCTGGAAGAAAGCCTGCCCGAAATTATCGCCGAAGTCCTTGCCCGCCATGATGGGTGAGCTATCTTAAGCCACATGATGGGAGTCTATTACAATGAATGATCGCCCTTCTTCCGTCCGCAACAAGATCGCACAGCTGCGCGCGACGTTCGTGGAACAATTGCCTGGCCGCTTGAGCGATGCGCGTTGCCATTTCGATGCAGCAAAAGCCAATCCGAACGACCGTGAAGCGGCGGCTTCCCTGCATCGCTTTCTGCACAGCATCAAGGGTACCGGCAATTCGTTCGGCTTCAAGGATCTCGGCGCGGCAGCGGCCCAGGGTGAGCATCTGGCAGGGAAACTGCTGGAAAATCCGGTCAGCGTTACGCCGGAATTCTGGCTGGACCTGAACGAATGCCTGAGCAACATGGCGTTGTGTATCGAGGTGCTGCAGGATTTCGGCGCCGCGCCGAGTCAGGGGGACAGGACCGCTACTTTTGAGATGCCGTTGGATGCCGGCGCGGTTCAAGAAGAGAGCAACGACAAACTGATCTATGTTTGCGAAGACGAGTCCCTGCAGGCAGAACACTTGGGCGAGCAATTGCGTTGCTTCGGCTATCAGGCCGTGCTGTTCAACAACACCGAGGATTTCCGCCGGGCCGTGCTGGAGGAACAGCCCGCCGCTGCGATCATGGACATCATGTTCCCCGAGGGGGACAGCGCGGGCGCCAATGTGCTCATCGATTTGCGAAACAATCACGGGAAATTGTTTCCCACCGTGTTCATTTCCGGGCGGCGCGATTTCAATGCCCGCCTGCGGGCGATACGCGCAGGCGGCGAGGCTTACTTCCCCAAGCCGGTCAAGGCCATGGACCTGGTCGTCACGCTGGATTTGTTGACCCGGCAGAGCGAGCCGGAACCTTTTCGGGTGCTGGTGGTGGACGACGAACCCGAGATCGCCCAATACCACTCCCTGATCCTGGAGAACGCCGGCATGGCGACCCAGGTGGTGCACGACCCGGAATGCGTGCTGGATGTAGTAGGCGAATTCAGGCCGGACCTGGTGCTGATGGACATGTACATGCCAAAATGTTCCGGGCGCGAGGCGGCCAAGCTGATCCGCCAGATACCGGATTTCGTCGGCCTGCCGATTGTCTTCCTGTCGAGCGAAACCGATACCAAGAAACAATTTTCCGCGATGACGGTCGGCGCGGAAGGCTTTCTCACCAAGCCCATCCAGCCCGAGGATCTGGTGACCGAGGTGGCCTTGCGCGCCGAACGGATGCGCACGCTACGCGCGCTGATGGCGCGCGACAGCCTGACCGGTCTGTTCAACCACACCACTACTACCCAGTTGCTGGAAAACTCGCTCACCGCTGCACGGCGCCAGGATGGCCAGTTGAGTTTCGCGATGATCGACCTGGATCGTTTCAAGGCGGTCAACGACACTTACGGTCATCCCACCGGCGACCAGGTGCTGCTGGCGCTGGCGCGGGTGTTGCAGCAGCGCTTGCGCAATTCCGACCTGGTAGGCCGTTACGGGGGCGAGGAATTCGCGGTAATCCTGAACGATGCGTCGCTGGAAAAGGCAAAGCAAATCATGGAGCATTTGCGCGAGGATTTCAGCAAGGTGGTGTTCAACGTCGGCGATGCCAAGTTTTCCTGCACCTTCAGCTGCGGCGTTGCCAGCTTTCCGCACGCGGGCGATGCGGAAAACATCCGTGAAGCGGCGGACAAGGCCTTGTACCAAGCCAAGCACGCGGGACGCAACCGGGTGGTGGCGTATGAGTAAAGGCGGTTTTTAGTGTTGAGTTTTGAGTGCTTAATGGATGTTGCCGCGCCAAACGCGTCGGTATTTTAGAGCTGGCGCGAAGCGCATTCCATAACTCGACACTAAACACTCAAAACTAAAAACTGTTTTTAAAACACGGAGACAGCATGGAGCAGGAACAAAGCGGTCTGGATAAAATTCTCAGCTTGCGCCGCGAGGCGTCCGCCGAGATTGTCAATGTCGATGAGCCGACGCTCAAGCTGGTGATTTTCGAACTCGGCGGCGAGTGGTTCGCCTTCCCCGGCGAAGCGATCCGCGAAATCTTGCCGCAGGTCGATATTTTTTTCGTGCCCGGCTGTCCCGCCTCGCTGGAGGGGGTAATCAACGTGCGCGGCGACATCGAATCGGTGATCGGCCTGGCCGAATTGCTCGGCAAGCCGGCGGCGCACACAGCGCAGCCTTCGTCGATCCTGCGCGGACACGGCGGCGGAATGCACAGCGGCATCCGCGTCGAGCGGGTGGTGGACGTGCTGGATGTGGTGCAAAGCGCCATCCAGCCGCCGCCTTCCACCTTGCCCGAGCATATGCGCCACATCGTCTCGGGACTGATGCGCCACCAGGAGGTGCCGGTGGTCATCCTCGACCTGAACCGCATCTTCGAAGACTACCATCGCGGGCTGGGATGATGCCTTTGCCCGAGGCTCTGGAAGTGGTGTCCTTCATGGCCGGCGGTTACCGCTGCGCCGTCGAGGCGGAGCAGGTGCGTACCCAGCTGCCGGCACAGGATTCCGCGTCGGTGCCGACGGCAGAACAACTCCTCGGCCTGCCCTGCGACGAGACGCAAAACGCCCGCCGCACCCTGTTGCTGAAACACCCGGCGGGGGATTATGCGGTGACGGTTTCCGACCCGGTGGAGCTGCGCGGATTGCAGATAGACACCATCTATCCCTTGCCACCCCTGATCGCAGCCCGCAACCGGCTGGTCGGCTTGCGCGGGCTGGCGCTAGATGCGGAAGGGGTGACCTTGCTGGTCGATTTTCTGGAAGCGCGAGCAGGCGCGAGGTAGAAACTCCAGGCAAGGCTCCAGGCGCTGACCGCGCTAGAGCGATGTGTTAATCTAATCGCGCAAACAGCCTGCATCACGCCAACCAAACGCAACAGAGGTAACCGTATGACCGACAAGCGCCGCTTCAGCCGTATCGAGTTCCAGCAGCCCGTGGGATTTACCCATGCCGGGCAAGTTTTTTCGGCCAACTTGCTGGATATTTCCCTCAAGGGGGCGCTTATCGAGTTGCACGGGGATGTTCATGTGCAGTTGGGCGATTCCTGCCGCTTATCCATCGCACTGAATTTTGAAGAAAAGATTGAAATGGATGGCGAAGTCACCCATCTGACCCAGGATCGCGTCGGGATGAAATGCACCTGCATCGACCTGGACAGTATTACCGCCTTGCGCCGCCTGGTGGAAATGAACCTGGGGGACGAGGATTTGCTGCAACGCGAATTTCACGCGCTGCTGCACAGCCAGCCCTAGTTCATTCCCTCACTCTTCGCCATGAAGCGCCGGGATACCGGCCTTGGCCGAGAGATGTTGCAGTAGATCTTTCAGCAGTCCGAGTTCCAGTTCCAGTTCGTCGACCCGCTGCTCCAGCAGGGTCAGGCGTTCCACGTCCGTGCTTGAGTCAAGTTCAGCGTTGCCCAAGGTCTCACCAGCCGGGAAATCCGTTGCCGCGTCGCCGAAAAGATGCCTGTAACGCGCTCCCCTTCTGCCCGGCTGGCGTTCCAGCTTTTCCACGAAAGGCCCGTCTTCCCGTTCCATCAGCTGTTCGAGCGCGGCTTCGACCTGCTGCACGTCGCTGAAATGGCACAGCCGATAGGTGTGCGTGCGCAATTCTCCGGGGGTTTGCGCGCCGCGCAGAAACAGCGCGCAGACGATGCCCAGCTCCTGTTCCGAGAATTTCAGCACGCCGAAGTTGGTATTGCAGAAGCGATGCTGGAATTTCGTCACGCGGCTGCCGTACCCGGTTTGCGCGCTGACCAGGTGTTTCTTGACGAGTTCGTCGACGGTTTGCTGCACCGTGTTCTCGTCCAGGTTCAGCACCGGCTCGCGGTTGCTTTTCTGGTTGCAGGCGTTGGTCAGCGCATTGAGCGAAAGCGGATATTGTTCCGGCGTGGTGATTTCCTTTTCCAGCAACGCGCCGATGACGCGGGTTTCATAAGGCGTGAGATCGATGTTCAAAATATCCTTCCTTTCATTGCCCCGAATTGTCGGGCGGCTGGCAACAACTTAAATCTTCGAGGGTTTGGGGGCCGAACATTTGGGTGAACTGGCGGGCATCCTGGATGTTGTACTCGCGCAGGACGTCCTCTGGTATCGCTTCATTGCGCTTGAGTGCGCACAGCAGCGTCTGCAGATGCGCCTCGATATGCGCCAGCAGCCCGGCGGGCGAATAGCCCTGGGTAGCGAAATCGGGCGGCAAGACGCTGCCGCCGCGCAACTTGGCCGCCGACAGGATCAGCGGAACCGCCAGACCGAGCCGCCGGTAATCGGGATGCACCCAGAGATTCGGGCCTTCGTAAAAACCGATGAGGCGTTCGCCGAGAAACAGCCCGACATTGCCGCCTTCCTCCCAGGCATCGTGGCTGCGGATCAGGTATTCGCCGAACACGCAAAGCGGCTCCGACCACTCGACCCCGCCGAGGATTTCCAGCATGAACTCGGCCTCGTCGTCGTCCATCGCGAACTCCGCCGAAGCGTCGCTGAGGGAGAATTTGGCGCCGATAAACTTGCTGAGAGGGAGCATCGTTTGCTTGGTCATGGATCAAGGCTCAGCCGAGAGAACGGCTATTGTAGCGCTTGAGGTAGAATTGTGCGCGGTTCCCGCCAAGGGAAACCGCACCGTAATTCCACTCCCGCGCCTGACGGCGTTTGCACAGGGTTTGCAGCGATGATCGAAGACCGCCTGACCGAAATTGAAGTGAAACTCACCTACCAGGAAGACACCGTCCAGGAGCTGAACATGCTGGTATACCAGCAGCAAAAACGCATCGACCAACTGGAAAAAACCTGCGAATCGTTGATAGAGCACATCCGCAGCCAAGCCCAGCTGGCGGGGGGCGGCAACGTGGCGAACGAGCGGCCGCCGCATTATTGAGGTGATGGATTTAAGAGGGCGGCTAGCGAAAGCCCAATGCTTTCGCGGCTATCCGTTCGCCGGTATTCAGGCATGAGCTTCCATGCGTGTCGGTGATGAGTTGGTGCGTCCCACGCACCAACTACCCCGTTC
>CALMWM010000494.1 GCA_937873435.1 uncultured Gallionellaceae bacterium | reverse complement strand
AGCCGCGGCATTGACCCAAGGCGATGTAATTGTCCAAGGGGCCGAACCCGAGAAGTCTCCGCATCCTGTACCAGGATCTGCGACGCCTGGCTCAAGCCTGCCAGCAGCTTGTGGGTGGACTGGGTGGAGAAGATCATCGATTCCTTCGGGCGCGGCCTATCCTTGCCGATCGCGTGCATGTCCTTGTAGAACTCGTGGAAGGTGGCGTGCGGCAGCCAGGCTTCGTCGAAGTGCAGGGTGTCGATCTTGCCGTCGAGCATCGCCTTGATGGTTTCGACGTTGTAAACCACCCCGTCGTAAGTGCTCTGGGTGATCGTCAGAACGCGCGGCGCTCCTTTGGCGTCGCGGGCGAAGGGGTTGGCGGCGATCTTCTTCTGGATGTTCTTCCAGTGGAATTCTTCCAGCGGAATCGGGCCGATGATGCCGTAATGGTTGCGCGTCGGGGTGAGGAACACCGGGATCGCGCCGGTCATGATGATCGCGTGGAGGATCGACTTGTGGCAGTTGCGGTCGACCACTACCACGTCGCCCGGCGCCACCGTGGAATGCCACACCATCTTGTTGGAAGTGGAGGTGCCGTTGGTGACGAAAAACAGGTGATCCGCGTTAAAAATCCGCGCCGCGTTGCGCTCGGAAGCGGCGACCGGGCCGGTATGGTCGAGCAATTGTCCGAGTTCTTCCACCGCGTTGCAGACGTCGGCGCGCAGCATGTTTTCACCGAAGAACTGGTGGAACATCTGGCCCACCGGGCTTTTCAGGAAAGCCACGCCGCCGGAATGGCCGGGGCAGTGCCAGGAATAGGAACCGTCGGCGGCATAGTGGGTGAGCGCGCGGAAAAACGGCGGCGGCAGGGATTCCAGGTAGGCCTTGGCTTCGCGCATGACATAGCGGGCGATGAACTCCGGCGTGTCCTCGAACATGTGGATGAAGCCGTGCAACTCTTTCAGCACATCGTTGGGGATATGGCGCGAAGTGCGTGTTTCGCCGTAGAGGAAGATCGGGATGTCTGCGTTGCGGAAGCGGATTTCCTCGACGAAGGCGCGTACCTGCGCCACGGCGTGTTCCGCCGCCTCCGGGGTGGAAAATTCCTCGTCGTCGATCGACAGGATGAACACCGAGGCGCGGCTCTGCTGCTGCGCGAACGAAGTCAGGTCGCCGTAGCTGGTGGCGCCCAGCACTTCCATGCCTTCTTCCTCGATGGCCTTGGCGAGGACGCGAATGCCGATCCCGCTGGCGTTCTCGGAGCGGAAATCTTCGTCGATGATGACAACGGGGAAACGGAAACGCATAAATACTCCTGTGGGTGTTGTATGTAGGAGCGGGCCATGCCCGCGATTTGCCGCGAATTCGCGGGCATGGCCCGCTCCTACACCGGTTCCTTTAGATTTTTGGCAGGGTCACGCCATGCTGGCCCTGATATTTGCCGCCTCTATCCTTGTAAGAGGTTTCGCAGACTTCGTCGGACTCGAAAAACAGCACCTGCGCCACGCCTTCGTTGGCGTAAATCTTGGCCGGCAACGGGGTGGTATTGGAGAATTCCAGGGTTACGTAGCCTTCCCACTCGGGCTCGAACGGCGTCACGTTGACGATGATGCCGCAGCGTGCGTAGGTCGATTTGCCCAGGCAGATGGTCAGCACGTTGCGCGGGATGCGGAAATACTCGACGGTGCGCGCCAATGCGAATGAATTCGGGGGGATGATGCAGATGTCGCCTTTTACGTCGACAAACGAATTAGGGTCGAAATTCTTGGGGTCGACGATGGTGCTGTTGATGTTGGTGAACAGCTTGAATTCGTCGGAACAGCGGATGTCGTAGCCGTAGCTGGAGGTGCCGTAGGAGACGATGCGCTTGCCGTCGGCTTCCTTGATCTGGCCCGGTTCGAAGGGTTCGATCATGCCATGCTGCTCCGCCATGCGGCGTATCCATTTGTCGGCTTTGATGCTCATGGTTTTCTCAAGTGACGAGTGAAGGGGCGGGGGGCGAAGGGGAAAGCGTTTCTCACGCATTGCCCTTCACCCATTTCTCATTACGTGTTTTGAATCACGATGTTGGGGAAGCGGGCGCTGAAATCCTGAGCCTGCTCAGCCACTTTTACGGCCACCCGGCGTGCGATTTCGCGGTAGATTTCGGCGACGCGACCGTCGGGGTTGGCCACCACCGGCGGGTTGCCAGCGTCGGTCTGTTCGCGGATGGCGATGTCCAGCGGCAATGCGCCGAGGAATTCGACGTTGTAGTCGCTGCACATGCGTTCGCCGCCGCCCTGGCCGAATACGCGCTCTTCATGGCCGCACTGGGAGCAGATGTGCAGGCTCATGTTCTCGACGATGCCGATGATCGGGATGCCGACCTTTTCGAACATCTTCAAGCCTTTGCGTGCGTCGATCAGCGCTACGTCCTGCGGGGTGGTGACGATCACCGCGCCGGTGACCGGCACTTTTTGCGCCAGCGTCAGTTGCACGTCGCCGGTGCCGGGCGGCAAGTCCACCACCAGGTAGTCGAGGTCGCTCCAGTTGGTTTCGTTGAGCAGTTGCTCCAGCGCTTGCGTGACCATCGGGCCGCGCCATACCATCGGGGTTTCCACGTCGATCAGGAAGCCGATCGACATGGCTTGCAGGCCGTGGCCGATCATCGGCTCCATTTTCTGGCCGTCCTGCGATTCCGGGCGGCCGCTGATGCCCAGCATCAGGGGTTGTGAGGGGCCGTAGATGTCGGCGTCCATGATGCCCACCTTGGCGCCTTCGGCGGCCAGCGCCAGCGCCAAGTTGACGGCGGTGGTGGATTTGCCCACGCCGCCCTTGCCGGAAGCCACCGCGATGATGTTCTTCACGCCAGGAATCAGTTTCACGCCGCGCTGGACGCTGTGGGAAACGATGTGGGTGGTGACATTCACAGAGACATTGCCGATGCCGGGGAGACTCTTCAGTTTGTCCGTCACCAGTTGCTGGATGGCGCCAGTCACGGTCTTGGCCGGGTAGCCGAGGACGATGTCGAGCGAGACGTTGTTGCCGTCGATCTTGATGTTCTTGGCGGACTTGCCGGCGACGAAATCCTTCTTGGTGTTCGGGTCGGTGATTTGCTTCAGTGCCTCAAGCACTTGCTGCTCGGATACGGACATGCTGACTCCTAGATAAACCTGTTGTGCGCAAAGGCGAAAGTTTAAACAATAATTGGGCTTGCTACCACGGTTTGTTACAATTCCGCTTTTAATAGTATTAAGACCCTAGCCATGACGCGCAAAATCCTCGTCACCTCGGCGCTGCCCTATGCCAACGGCAGCATCCACCTCGGCCACCTGGTGGAATACATCCAGACCGATATTTGGGTGCGTTTCCAGAAAATGCAAGGCCACCAGTGCCATTATGTGTGCGCCGACGATACCCACGGCACCCCGATCATGCTGCGCGCGCAAAAGGAAGGCATCGCGCCTGAACAGCTTATCGCCAAGGTGTGGCAGGAGCATTACGACGATTTCGCCGGCTTCCGCATTGGCTTCGACAATTATTATTCGACTAACACCCCGGAAACCCGTCATTACGCCGATGATATCTACCTCAAGCTGAAACAGCAGGGGCTGATCGAAGTGCGCGCGATCGAGCAATACTTCGACCCGGTTAAGGAAATGTTTCTGCCGGATCGCTTCATCAAGGGCGAATGCCCCAAGTGCCACGCCAAGGACCAGTACGGCGACTCCTGCGAAGCCTGCGGCGCTGCCTACCAGCCCACTGATTTGATCGAGCCGTATTCCGCAGTGTCCGGCGCCACACCGGTGCGCAAATCGTCCGACCATTATTTCTTCAAGCTTTCCGATCCACGCTGCCGCGATTTCCTGAAAAGCTGGATCGCACCGCCTCACGTTCAGTTTGAAGCCGCCAACAAGCTCAACGAATGGCTGGAAGGCGGTCTTTCCGACTGGGACATCTCGCGCGACGCGCCTTACTTCGGCTTCGAGATTCCCGATGCGCCCGGCAAGTATTACTACGTCTGGCTCGACGCGCCCATCGGCTACATGGGGAGTTTCCGTAACCTGTGCGACAAGCAGGGCATCGACTTCGACGCCTACTGGGACAAGCTCAAAGCCGCCGATGCCGGCACTGAGGTCTACCATTTCATCGGCAAGGACATCCTGTATTTCCATGCGCTGTTCTGGCCCGCCGAGCTGCAACACGCCGGCTACCGCACCCCGAGCGGCGTGTTCGCGCACGGCTTCCTCACCGTGGACGGGCAGAAAATGTCCAAATCGCGCGGTACCTTCATTACCGCGGCGAGCTATCTCAAACATCTCAACCCCGAGCATTTGCGCTATTACTTTGCCGCCAAGCTGAATGCCTCGATGGAAGACCTCGACCTGAACCTGGACGACTTCACCGCGCGGGTGAACAGCGACCTGATCGGAAAATTCGTCAATATCGCCAGCCGGGCGGCGGGCTTCATCACCAAGCGCTTTGGCGGAAAGTTGGCCGACGGCATTGCCAACCAGGCCTTGCTTGATGAGTTGCAGCAAGCCGCTGCCGGTATTGCGGGTTTGTACGACGCGCGCGAATACGGCAAGGCTCTGCGTGAAGTGATGCGTCTGGCCGATCTTGCCAACCAATATGTGGATGAGCACAAACCTTGGGAGCTGGCCAAACAGGAAGGGCAGGAGGCCAAGCTGCATGAGGTTTGCAGCGTCAGCCTCAATCTGTTCCGTCTGCTGACGTTGTACCTGAAGCCGGTGTTGCCCAAGCTGGCGGCAGACGTGGAGGCGTTCCTGAATGTCCCGCCATTGCAGTGGAATGACGCGCAAACGCTACTGCTCGGCCATGCCATCAACCCCTACGCGCACCTGATGACCCGCATCGACCCGAAACAAGTGGAAGCCATGATCGAAGAAAACAAGGAAAGCCTGCAACCCGCCGCGCAAGCGCATTCTCCGGCACGTCATGCCGAGCATCAGCAACACCAGACTCAGGGGGCTAGCCCTCACCCCAACCCTCTCCCAGAGGGAGAGGGGGCAAGCGTGGGCGCTATCGCGCCGCTTGTTTCGATTGACGACTTTTCCAAGATCGACCTGCGCATCGCCCGCATCGTCAATGCCGAACATGTTGCCGGGGCGGACAAGCTGTTGCAACTGACGCTCGACATCGGCGAAGGCAAAACCCGCAACGTGTTCGCCGGGATCAAGTCGGCCTACGACCCGGAACAGCTCAAGGGGCGTCTGACGGTGATGGTGGCGAATCTCGCGCCGCGCAAGATGAAATTCGGCCTGTCGGAAGGGATGGTGCTGGCGGCTTCGGGCGAATCGCCCGGTCTTTTCATACTAAGCCCGGACGAGGGCGCCCAACCGGGGATGCGGGTCAAGTAACCGGTTTGTCGTAAACGATCCGCGTGCCTGCCATGCGGTCGTGCCAGAACTGGCGGTCGCGGTCGAAGAGCGCCCAGATGATCCCGAAGCCCAGCAGAAATACCCCGATCAGCGCGAGCAGATAGCGCAGAACGGCTTGTTTCGCGTCGATAGGCCCGCCGTCGGAATTTTGCAGGCGCAGGTGCCAGGTTTTCATCGGCAGGGTTTGCCCGCCGCGCAGCCAGAAGACGATAAAGTACATTCCCGCCACCAGCGCCAGATAGGCCTGAAAGGCGATGCGGATCAGCGGCGACTGGGTGTTATGGGTGGCGACGGTAAATACGAAAGCGGCGATGAACAGGATGGCCGAAACCAACAGTGCTTCGTAAAATAGGCTGGCCAGACGGCGCTTGATGGTGGGGGTGGTATCCATGAGGAAAGCGGAAGGTTAGTTGCCGGTGGGTGTTGTCGCTGCCGCGCCGGCAGGCTCGGTTTGAGCTTCTTCCGGCGCTGTTGGCGTAGCCGCTTTGCGGCGCAATGCCTCACGCTCTTCCTCGGACAGATGTTGGTATTCCTGCCATTTTTTCCTGACTTTGGCGCGTTCTTCCGGCGTGAGTTGTTGCAGTTTCTGATATTTCTGACGCGCGAGTTCACGTTCCTGAACGGTCAGTTTCGCCCAGTCCTTGAGCCGGTTCTGAATGCGTTCCTGTTGGTGCGGGGTCATTTTCGGATAGCCCGTGGCAACGCCGACCAGCTTCTTGCGCTGGATGGGGGGCATGTTGTCCCATTCCATCATCACAGGTGCCAAAACCTGCTTTTGCGACGGCGTGAGTTCAACCCAGGCAGGTGGCTTGGCTTCGCGGTTGGCGGCGTCGGCTGCTAGCGGTGCAAGCAGGCACAACGCAAGTGCTATTGCTGCGCCGAATCTTCCAACCATGCATCGAATCCGTTGTCGAGATAAGCGTGAACGGGCAGGTCTTCCGCCAGCAGGAGAGTGTCGATCTCCGCTGAATCGTCCAGCGGTTGATAATAGGTTTGCCAGTAGTTGACCAGCAACAGCCCGAAAATCAGCGCTGCCAGCGGTACCCAGGCGCGATAGAAAGGCTGGTAGCCGCCATTCCGTATACTGTTCCCGGCACCGGCCAAGGCGAGTCCTGAAACCGTTTGGTGGGCGGGTTTGTACGCCGCCAGTGCTTTCTTGCGGGCGGATTGCAGGCGCAACAAGGTTTCGCCTGGCAATTGCGTCAGGCCGAAATCGAGGTGCTGTGCGATTTTTTTCGCCAGGTCCGATTCGTTCATGGCTCGATTCCTTTCTTTTTCAAAAAGGCCGCCAATGCATGGGTGGCCCGCGAACAATGCGTTTTGACGCTGCCTTCGGAACAGCCCATCAAGGCTGCCGTCTCGGCAACGTCCATCTCTTCCCAATAACGCAGCAGGAAGGCTTCCCGTTGACGAGTCGGCAGAGATTTCACGCCTTCGTCGATCAATTTGGCGATTTGCGAACGTTCCAGTTGCCGGTGCGGGGTGTCGAACGGATTCGACTCACGTCCGACCTCCATGGTTTCCAGCGGATCGTAATCGTCGTTTTCTCCGTTTTGCTTGCCGGTCAATGCGGACAACAGAGTGGTCCACATCGAGCGCACCTTTTGCCGCCGATAGTGATCGCGGATGGTGTTTTGCAGGATGCGCTGGAACAGCATCGGGTACTCTTCCGCCGGGCGATCGGCGTATTTCTCGCTCAGCTTGAGCATCGAATCCTGCACGATATCGAGCGCGGTATGCTCGTCGCGTACCGCGAAAGCTGCCTGCTTGAAGGCGCGTCGTTCAACTTCGGCGAGAAAAGCGGAGAGTTCCTGATAAGTTGCCAGGGGAGGTGCCTTCAGATTGTCGTATCGCGCTCATCTTACCAAAAAATGAATATTTTTCGCAGTGATTCGCGTGCCTCTTGACCAAACTGGCGCCAACCATTACTGTTTAGACCTTTTCTTTAAAATATCCAGCCCGGAATGATTTCTTGAATTCGTGCGCTAAGCGCACGGAGTTTTGATTGATCGGGCCTAAAGCAAGGCTTCTTTATGGAATTGACGGGTGCAGAAATCGTTGTGCGCTGCTTGGCGGAGGAAGGCGTGGAATTCGTCTTCGGTTATCCCGGCGGAGCGGTGCTGAATATCTACGACGAAATATACAAGCAGAGCAAATTCAAACATGTGCTGGTACGCCACGAACAGGCGGCAGTACATGCCGCGGACGGCTACGCACGCGCTTCAGGGCGCGTCGGTGTGGCGTTGGTGACATCCGGGCCGGGCGCGACCAACGCGGTGACCGGTATCGCGACCGCTTACATGGATTCGATCCCGATGGTGGTGATTTCCGGCCAAGTGCCGACGCCGGCCATCGGCATGGACGCGTTTCAGGAAGTGGACATGGTGGGGATTACCCGTCCCTGCGTGAAGCACAATTTCCTGGTCAAGGACGCCAAGGACATCGCGGTAACCCTTAAAAAGGCCTTCTACATTGCTTCGACAGGTCGTCCCGGCCCGGTGGTGGTGGACATCCCCAAGGATGTGACCCAGCTCAAGGCGGAGTTCGATTATCCGAAGAGCGTCAAGCTGCGTTCCTACAATCCCACTACCAAGGGGCACACCGGGCAGATCAAGCGTGCGGTGCAGATGTTGCTGGAAGCCAAACGTCCGATGATCTACACCGGCGGCGGCGCGGTGCAAAGCAATGCGGCTGCGGAACTGACGCAACTGGTGCGCCTGCTCGGCTTCCCATGCACCAGTACGCTGATGGGGCTGGGCGGTTATCCCGCCACCGATCCGCAATTCCTCGGCATGTTGGGGATGCACGGTACTTATGAGGCCAACATGGCGATGCAGCACAGCGATGTGCTGGTGGCCGTCGGTGCGCGTTTCGATGATCGAGTGATCGGCAATCCCGAACATTTCGAGCAGGGCGGGCGCAAGATCATCCATATCGACATTGATCCGGCCTCGATCGCCAAGCGCGTCAAGGTGGATGTGCCTATCGTCGGCAATGTGCGCGACGTCTTGAAAGAAATGATCAAGCTGATCCAGGCCAGCAAGGAACGCCCCGAGCCGTCCGCGCTCAAGACCTGGTGGACGCAGATCGAGTTATGGCGTGCGCAGAACCCGTTGCGCTACGACCACGACAGCGAGTTGATCAAACCGCAGTACGTGATCGAAAAAATGTACGAGATCACCAAAGGCGACGCCATCGTGTGTTCGGATGTCGGCCAGCATCAAATGTGGGCGGCGCAATTCTACAAGTTCGACAAACCGCGCCGCTGGATCAATTCCGGCGGGCTGGGGACGATGGGTTTCGGGATGCCGGCGGCGATGGGCGCGCAACTCGCCAACCCGGGCGGCACAGTGGCCTGCGTCACCGGCGAGGGCAGCATCCAGATGAACATCCAGGAATTGTCGACTTGCAAGCAGTTCAACCTGCCGCTCAAGATTATCCTGCTGAATAATCGCTACCTAGGAATGGTGCGCCAGTGGCAGGAGTTCTTCTACGGCGAGCGCTATTCCCAGTCCTACATGGAAGCCCTGCCGGATTTCATCAAGCTGGCGGAAGCCTATGGCCATGTCGGCATGACTATCGAAAAACCGGGCGATGTCGAAGGTGCGCTGAAGGAGGCTTTCGGCCCGTCTCTGAAGGAGCGCTTGGTGTTCATGAACTTCATCACCGACCAGACCGAGAACGTCTTCCCCATGATCCCCGCCGGCAAGGGACTCAATGAAATGATTTTGGTGTAATTATGCGGCACATTATTTCTCTGTTGATGGAAAACGAATCTGGCGCATTATCCCGCGTGGCGGGGCTGTTTTCGGCGCGCGCCTACAATATCGAATCGCTCACCGTGGCGCCCACCGAGGACGCCACGCTGTCGCGCATGACCATCGTCACGCGCGGCTCGGACGATGTGATCGAACAGATCACCAAGCAGCTCAACAAGCTGATCGACGTGGTCAAGGTGATAGACCTGTCGGAGGGCGGTCATATCGAGCGCGAACTGATGTTGGTCAAAGTGCGTGCCGAGGGCGAGTTGCGCGAGGAAATGAAACGCATGTCGGACATCTTCCGCGGGCGCATCATCGACGTCACCGACAAAACCTATACCATCGAGCTGACCGGCGCCGGTTACAAGCTGGACGCTTTCCTCGAAGCGCTGGACAAGGATGCCATCCTCGAAACGGTGCGTACCGGCGCATCCGGGATCGGGCGTGGTGATAGAATATTGAAGGTCTGATTTTTATTTTGAACCGCGGAGGCGCAGAGACGCCGAGAAAAACCGACAAGGTTTTTATAACTCTGCGCCTCTGCGTCTCTGCGGTTATTTATTTGAAAGGAAAGAAATGAAAGTTTATTACGACAAAGACGCCGATCTGTCCCTCATCAAGGGCAAAAAAGTCACCATCGTTGGCTACGGTTCGCAAGGCCATGCCCACGCCAACAACCTGAAGGATTCCGGCGTCAAGGTCGTTATCGGTCTGCGCAAGGGCGGCGCTTCCTGGGATAAGGCTGAAAAGGCCGGCATGAAGGTCGAGGAAGTCGGCAAAGCGGTCAAAGGCGCCGATTTCGTGATGATCCTGGTGCCTGACGAGCAGCAACCCGATGTCTACCGCAACGAAGTCGAACCCAACATCAAGAAGGGCGCTACCCTGGCGTTCGCCCACGGTTTCAACATCCACTACGGCCAGATCACCCCGCGTGCCGATCTCGACGTGGTAATGGTTGCACCGAAGGGCCCCGGCCATACCGTGCGTTCCGAATACCTCAAGGGCGGCGGCGTACCGACGCTGATCGCCGTGCACCAGGACGCTTCCAAGAAAGCCAAGGATCTGGCGCTTTCCTATGCGGCTGCCAACGGCGGTACCAAGGGTGGCGTGATCGAAACCAACTTCCGCGAAGAAACCGAGACCGACCTGTTCGGCGAGCAAGCCGTGTTGTGCGGCGGTTGCGTGGAACTGGTGAAGGCCGGTTTCGAAACCTTGACCGAAGCCGGCTATGCGCCGGAAATGGCCTATTTCGAGTGCCTGCACGAGCTCAAGCTGATCGTCGATCTGATGTACGAAGGCGGCATCGCCAACATGAACTATTCCATTTCCAACAACGCGGAATACGGCGAATACGTCACCGGCCCCAAGGTGATCAACGACGAATCGCGCTGGGCGATGAAAGAAGCGCTGGAAAACATCCAGAACGGCGAATATGCCAAGCGCTTCATTCTCGAAGGCAAGACCAACTACCCGGAAATGACCGCCCGTCGCCGTCTTAACGCCGAGCACCAGATCGAAGTGGTCGGCAACAAGCTGCGCGCGATGATGCCGTGGATCGGCAAAAACAAGCTGGTCGACCAGTCTAAAAACTAAGTAATGGGGAATGGGTGATGGCGAATGGGTAAACCATCTCTCCTCACCCATTGCTCATCACACACTCCCCCTCATCTATGTGCATTGGCGTGGCTCCTCCCAAATTGACTGAATATCCTCATCCTATTATTGCCCGCGAGGGCTGGCCGTTCCTGGCAGGCGCCGTGGCGGCTTCCGCGTTGGCAACCGTCTTCGGCGGCTGGCTGTGGGCATTGCCGCTGTGGCTGATCAGCGTATTCGTGTTGCAATTCTTCCGCGATCCGGCGCGTTGCGCGCCGCAGGGCGACAAGCTGGTGCTGGCGCCGGCGGACGGGCGTATCGTCGCCGTCGAGCGGACGCTCGATACCTATCGCAACTGCGAGGCGCAAAAGGTCAGCGTGTTCATGAACGTGTTCAACGTGCACTCCAACCGCAGCCCGATTCAGGGCACGGTGACCGGGGTGCAGTATTTTCCCGGCAAGTTCGTCAATGCCGATCTCGACAAGGCATCCAGCGAGAACGAGCGCAACGCCGTGACGCTGAGAACGGCGGACGGACAGGAATTGTCCTTCGTCCAGGTAGCAGGCTTGATCGCCCGGCGCATCCTGTGTTACGTCAAGCCGGGCGACCAGTTGACTCCCGGACAGCGCTACGGATTCATCCGCTTCGGTTCGCGGGTGGATGTCTACCTGCCTTTGACGGCAGGCATCAGGGTTAGTCTGGGCGACAAAGTGCGCGCCGGCGAAACCGTGTTGGCCGAGTTGCAATAATTCCGCGATGCCCGCGCCCTACGACCGCAAACCGTTGATCGACGCCACTATCCGTCGGCGCGGTATTTACATCCTGCCAAACCTGTTCACCACGGCAGCGCTGTTCGCCGGCTTTTTCGCGATCGTCCAGGCGATGAACGGCAACTTCGAGCAGTCCGCCGTGGCGATTTTCGTGGCGATGGTGATGGACGGCCTGGATGGCCGGGTGGCGCGCCTGACACATACGCAGAGCGCGTTCGGCGCGGAATACGATTCCCTCTCGGACATGGTGTCGTTCGGCGTCGCTCCGGCGCTGGTGGTGTACGTGTGGGCGCTGAAAGGCATGGGCAAGCTGGGCTGGATCGCCGCTTTCGTCTATTGTGCCGGCGCCGCATTGCGTCTGGCACGCTTCAACACCCAACTGGAAGTGGCTGACAAGCGTTATTTTCAGGGCTTGCCCAGTCCGGCGGCGGCGGCGTTGCTGGCCGGTCTGGTGTGGGTGATGCACGACTATCACATTAGCGGAGAGAGCGTGCGCTGGTTGGTGTGGTTCGCGACCCTGTTCGCCGGTCTGACCATGGTCAGTAATCTGCGTTACTACAGCGGCAAGCAGATCAACCTGCGCCGCAGCGTTCCCTTCATGATGTTGCTGCTGCTGGTGTTCTTTTTCATCCTGATTTCGCTTGATCCGCCCCAAGTGTTGTTCAGTATTTTCGTGGCATATGCGTTATCGGGCTACGTGATGTTTTTGTGGAATTTGCGCAAACCAGCTTCAAGACCGCCGGCTGGGTAGAGCCGGCAATCCTGAGATAAATAGATACACAAAAAAGGCAGGGAAATCCTGCCTTTTTTGTTGTGTGGGGTTATTTTTTCGCGGGGGTAAGCTGATCGCGCATGCACTGGCGGCGTTCCGGGCCAACAGGCTTGTCCTTGCAGGCTTCACGCGCTTTCAGGCGGGTTTCGCAGCGCTGGGGATTTTTTGCCTTGCTGCAATCCGGTTGAGGGGCGTTGTCTTTCATGCACTGGCGGCGCTCCGCACCGGCAGCCTTGTCCTTGCATATTTCCCGTACCTTCTGTATCGCGGCACAGCGCTCCGGATTCCTTGTTTTGCTGCAATCGACCTGGCGCGCGCCTCCTGCGGGGCCGCCACCCGTCATCCCCGGCCCGCCGCCTCCCGGCCCCGGCTGGGCGGAAGACGGCAGCGAAAGCAGCAGGGCTGCGCTAAAGGACAGGATCAAGCTGACGAATTTGTTCATGGCATTCTCCTTTGTTCCGGTGGCGGAGGCCGGGCGGCCTGTGGGTATATTAGCGCGTTGAATCTTTTTCGGTTGACAGTTTTTTCCACACGAATCAAGGAACGGATGGGAGCCAGTGGACTATAATGCTTTCCAATGTCTGTGTTGCTGTAAATCGGAGAAGATGCCCATGAAACGTTTATTACCGCTGCTATGCAGCCTGCTGCTCGCCCTGCCGGCGGGCGCGACCGAGCTTGCCGACAATGGATTGGCTGAAATCCGTGAGTTGGGGAGCCTCAATGGTCAAGCCCTGGCTTGTGCGCAAAAGGAAGCAGCTGCCCGCATCAAGCGTCTGATGATCGACTTTGCGCCCAAGGTACGGAATTACGGTGCTGTTTTCGAGGAAGCGACCAATCAGGCGTTCCTTACTCAGACCCAGGATCAGGCGGGCTGCCAGAGCGACGCCATCCTGACGTTCCAGGCGGAAGCGGTGGTGAAGCGCCTGCAAGTGGCCATTCCTGCGCCGACTCAAACCGAAAAGTAGAACGCCATGAGACACCTGCGCCTTGCCGCCTTGTCAGCTCTGATGTTTTGTGCGTTCCCTGCGTGGGCAGAGCCGCCTGCGGCAGGCGAAACGGTGGAAGCATCCGAAATCGTTTCCCGTTACCTGCTGATGGACACCAAGGGGCGTGCCGTCACCAATGAGGATTTTCCCGGACGCTTCCAGCTCATTTCTTTCGGCTATACCTTTTGCCCGGATATATGCCCGACGACCCTGGCCGAAATGTCCCTGGTCATGGACAAGCTGGGTGAACGTTCCGCACGCTTGCAGCCGATTTTCGTCACGGTGGACCCGGAGCGCGATACACCCGAAGTATTAGACCGCTATACCCATTTTTTCCATCCGGCCATCATCGGCCTCACTGGCTCGCCGGAACTGGTGCGCCGTGTCGCCGATCATTTCAAGGTGCGCTACGAGAAGCATCGCGAACCCGGTGCGGAACCCGGAAAATACTCAGTGGATCATTCTGCCGGGATGTACCTGCTGGGGCCGGACGGGCGCTTTCTGGTCAAGTTCGCCTATGCGACGCCGCCCCAGGAAATTGCCACGCGGATAAGTGCATTGATGAAGGAAGCGAAATAGCCAGCTGTCACAGATATGATGCCTACCTGTAAGAAATGACAGTACCCATGCCAGGGATTTGGGGTTATATTCCACGGCTGGGTTAGTGTTGCCCGATGGGAAATGCCGGAATCTGCCAATCTCGCGATTTCGCGCAATCTTTCGAATGCGGAAAAATGCTCAGGGTGAATCGGCATGTTTAAAATTGAGCTCTTTTTGGAAAAGAAGCTGTTGCGCGAATATTTCTTCGACAAGAAGCTCTCGATAACCATAGGACGCCATCCCCAGCACGACATTCATCTCGATTATCTGGGTGTCAGCGGCAACCACGCCAAAATTCATTTTTTTCCGATGCTCCTGCTCGAAGATTTGGGCAGCAAGAATGGCACCCAGCTTAATGGGGAGCCCATCGACGGAACCGCCGCTTTCAAGCATCGCGACGTTATCGGAATCACCCGCTACGCACTGCGCTTCATTGACGAAAAAATAACTAGACTGGATGCCGTCGATACTTTCGAGGGTGAAGAAATCGCGTCCACCTGGCTGGTTAATGTGCCTGCCGAGGGGAGCCTGGAAAGCGGGGACGAAACCCTGGCGGAGAAGAATGCCGCGATGACCCCGCGAGAGTTCGAATGCTTGTACTGGCTGTCGCGCGGCAAGACCACTGCGGAAATTTCCCCGCTGCTGAAAATCAGCGAGCGCACCGTCAATTTCCATGTCACCAATATTTGCGAAAAACTGGGCGCAGCCAACCGCACCCAGGCCATTGCCAAGGCAATTGCCCTGAAGCTGATCGATCTTTAAGCTAGCGCCCGCAGGTACAGTTCTGGTCGCATAGTCCCCGCTGTTCTTCGGTCATCGCCATGGTCGAGCGCACCGTTCCCCGCGTCTGGTCGAACAGCACGTCGAAACGTGCCGGATTGCTCGCTGCATCGCAGTAGCGCCATTCCCAGACCAGTTCGTCGCGCCTTGCGAAATAAGTGCTCCACCCGGGTTGGGCCGGCCCAAGCAAGCGTACGACTTGTTGCATGGTCATGCCGGGCTGGATCTTGGCGAAGAAATGCTCGTCCAGCACGTTTTCGATGCGTTGCAGCTTGCCGTTCGCTGCGAGATGCACCATGTAGGTGTGATACCCCATCGGCCCGCGCGGGTAGGCCAGTTGTACGGTGCCGTCGGCATCCTGCCAGCGCTGCGCCGGTTGTCCCATGACGCGCAGCACGTCATCCAGCCGGTCCGTACCCGGCAGCAACCCGCGCCCATCGTATGCCGCACAAGCGCACAGCAGAAGTGTCAGGGCTACGGCAATCAAGGTTTTCATGAGCTTCCTGTGCAATTGCGGAGGGAATGCGGGCATTCTAGACTGCGGCGGGCGGGAAAGTTGAATAAAGTTGCCGGCTTACCCATCAGGGTAGTGGCGCCCGCCTTGCGAGATGTTTAGACTGCGCTGATTTTTGACCAATCCATTCAAAGCGATGAACCATACTTACGACGTTGAAGAAGCCGATTTCGACACCCTGGTCGTAGAGCGCTCCCACCTCGCCCCGGTGCTGGTGGATATCGGCGCCGACTGGTGCGGCCCGTGCCTGGTGCTGGAACCGCTGCTGGCCAAGCTGGTCAAGCAATACGACGGCCAATTTCTGCTGGCCAAGGTGGATGCCGACGAGAACATGCGGATTGCCGGACGACACGGCGTGCGCGGCTTTCCGACAGTGATCGCCTATAGCCACGGGCAGGAAATCGACCGTTTCCACAGCGCGCAGACCGAAGGTTTCCTGCGGCGTTTTATCGACGGGGTGGTGGAACGTCATGCCGCCGGGGATACTGCCGCCGGGATGGAACCGCAGCCGGCCTGAAGTAAAGCAGTTTTTAGTTTTGAGTGTTTAGGGTCGAATTGATGTATGCGCTTCGCGCATGATCCGATTCCGACGCGCAGTGCGCGGCGACGTTAACTAAACACTCAACACAAATCATTCAAAACTGTTTTAAAGGCACCCCCCGCAACTCCCGCAGCGCCAGTCCTGCGGGTTGATCGCCTGGTAGAACCAGCGCAGATGTGCCTCATCGACTGGAACGTCGTGCTTCGCGAACAACGCGCTCAGCCAGTCGACGTTTTCCAGGACCCAGTCGTCTTCCGCTAAACCCTCCGCCAGGTCTTCGTCGTCGGGGAAGATATAGCTGAAGATTCCGTACGTCCCCATATCCGTTTCGTGCCGCTCGCTGTCGAGCGCCAGCGGTCGCCCCTGGTAAAGGATTTCCCAGCGGCCCAGGCACAGATTATTGCCGGTGGCGCTCCAGCGGGCGGTAAAAGGGTTAGACATAGGACGGTTTGCGGCAGATCGGAACGACGAAATTATACCGCGCACTGCGCGCGCGCGATAAAATCCCCCAATAGAAGTCCTAGAGCCGCCGCGAGCGAATCCGCTTGATAAGCGTGTATATGCAAGACCAGTAACGGAGCCAGTCATGAGCAAAGATAAATTGATCATTTTCGACACCACCTTGCGCGATGGGGAGCAAAGTCCCGGCGCATCCATGACCCGCGAGGAGAAACTCCGGGTGGCGCGGCAGTTGGAGAAAATGCGGGTGGATGTGATCGAGGCGGGGTTCGCCGCCGCCAGCCCCGGCGATTTCGAGGCGATCAGGACGATAGCCGAAACCATCAAGCTTTCCACCGTCTGCTCCCTGGCGCGCGCCAACGAAAAGGATGTGCGCCGTGCCGGCGAAGCGATCAAACCGGCGGCCTCGGGGCGGATTCACACCTTCATCGCCACCAGCCCGATCCACATGGAAAAGAAGCTGCGCATGTCGCCGGATCAGGTGGTGGACGCTGCGGTGAAAGCCGTCAAGCTGGCGCTCGAATACACCGATGACGTCGAATTTTCCGCCGAGGACGCAGTACGTTCCGACATCGACTTTCTTTGCCGGATATTCGATGCGGTGATTCAGGCTGGCGCCAAGACCCTCAACGTACCCGACACGGTGGGCTACAGCATCCCCTCGGTGTGGGGCGAGCGTATCCACAGCCTGATCGAGCGCGTGCCGAATTCTGACAAGGTGGTGTGGTCCACCCACTGCCACAACGACCTCGGCATGGCCGTAGCCAATTCCCTGTCCGCGGTTCTCGCCGGCGCGCGCCAGGTGGAGTGTACCGTCAACGGCCTGGGCGAGCGGGCGGGCAACGCCTCGCTGGAAGAAGTGGTGATGGCGGTGAGAACCCGCAGCGACATCTTCCCGGTGGAAACTCGTATCGACGCCACCCAGATCGTCCCGTCCTCCAAGCTGGTGTCGCAGATCACCGGCTACCCGGTGCAGCCCAACAAGGCCATCGTCGGCGCCAACGCCTTCGCCCACGAATCGGGTATTCACCAGGACGGCGTGCTCAAACACCGCGAAACCTACGAAATCATGCGCGCCGAGGACGTCGGCTGGGCGCAGAACAAGCTGGTGCTTGGCAAACTGTCCGGGCGTAACGCCTTCAAGACGCGCCTCAAGGAACTCGGCATCGAACTGACCTCGGAAGAGGCGCTCAATGCCGCCTTCGCCCGTTTCAAGGATCTGGCCGACAAGAAGAGCGAGATTTTCGACGAAGACCTGCACGCGCTGATCAGCGACGAGCAATCGGTGATGGAGCAGGAACACTACAAACTGGTCTCGCTCAAGGTCTGTTCCGAAACCGGGGAAATTCCCCATGCCCACATCGTGCTGTTCGAAAACGGCGCCGAGCGTAGCGCCGAATCCGACGGCAGCGGGCCGGTGGACGCGGCCTTCAAGGCGATCGAATCGGTGGTCAAGAGCGGCTCGGATTTGCAGCTCTACTCGGTGAACAACATCACCAGCGGCACCGACTCGCAGGGCGAGGTCACGGTGCGGGTTTCGCGCGGCGGACGCATCGTCAGCGGTCAGGGCGCCGACACGGATATCGTTATTGCCTCAGCCAAAGCCTACCTGCATGCCCTCAACAAGCTGCACAGCAAGCTGGAACGGGCGCACCCGCAGGTGTAGAAGGTCGGTCACAGCGCGCTTAACTAGGCGCCATGGAGCAAGGGGCTGCAATGATCAACATCGAACCCGCCACGCCGGCTGACGCCGAAACTATCAGCCAGATGGTCAAGGCCTTGCTTGAAGAGATCATGTCTGCCAGCGGCGCGGCGCATTTCCCCGTGGATTATGCCGCCACCGTCGCGCGTAGCCGCGATTTCCTGCACAGCGGCGGCTACGTTGTACTGTTGGCGCGCGAAGAGAATGCCGCCGTCGGTTTCATCGCACTCACCGAAACACGCTCCCTGTATGCAGGCGGCGCTTTCGGCATCATTCCCGAGTTCTATGTCAGTCCTGAGTGGCGCTCACGCAAAGTCGGGGCTTTATTGCTCGACGCTGCACGCGAGCATGGCAGGGCGCGCGGCTGGATGCGCCTGGAAGTCACCACGCCGCCGCTTCCCGAATTCAAGCGCACCCTGAATTTCTATCAAGACAACGGCTTTACAGTCGCCGGTGGGCGCAAGCTCAAGACGGAACTTCATTCGTGTGTGTAACCGCTTCCCGCCAACGCTGGCTGGTCGGTCTCTCCCTGTTCGCGCTCTATCTGATCTGGGGTTCGACCTATCTCGCCATGCGCTTTGCCATCGAGGGCTTCCCGCCCTTCATGATGGCCGGCATCCGCTTCATCGTCGCAGGCGGACTATTCCTGCTGTTCCTGCGGCTGCGCGGCGCGCCCTGGCCGAATGCGGCGCAATGGCGCAGTTCCTTTATGGTCGGCGGCTTGCTGCTGTTGGGCGGGAATGGCGCAGTGGCTTACGCCGAGCAATGGATCGGCTCCGGCGTCGCCGCGCTTGCCATCGCCACCGTGCCTTTGTGGACGGTGCTCTTCTCCGAAATCTGGGGACATCGTTCCAGCCGTCACGAATGGCTGGGCATCCTGATCGGTTTCGCCGGTGTCGGGCTGCTCAGCCTCGGCGCCGATATGCGCGCCAGTAGCGCCGGTACCTTGGCATTGCTCTTCGCTGCTGCCAGCTGGTCATTCGGCTCGGTGTGGAGCAAACGCCTGCCGATGCCGAGCGGGCTGATGTCCAGCGCCGCGCAAATGCTCGGCGGCGGCCTGCTGCTGATGGCGGCCAGTCTCGCTCTTGGCGAACGCCTGGTCGCGCTACCCTCGGCCAAAGCCCTCGCGGCACTCGTTTACCTGATCGTGTTCGGTTCCTTTGTTGCCTATACCGCCTACCAGTTTCTTTTTCACACCGTGCGCCCGGCGCTTGCCACCAGCTATGCGTACATCAATCCGCTAGTCGCGGTCGTGCTGGGCGTATGGCTGGCCAGCGAGCGCGTCGGCTCCCTGGAAGTCGCCGCGATGGCGGTGATTGTCGCGGGTGTCGCGCTGGTGGTCGCGGGGCATCGCAAGAGCGGGAGAGCGTGAGCTCGTTGCCGCAAGGCTGGCAAAAAGGAATGCTAGGACGGAATAATTCGTAATGACTGAAGTATCTGTTCTGCTTGCCCGGCCCAGGATAGCAGTGCGGCAGCGGCAGGCTCGGGTGAGTTTGCCAGAGCGGGCCAGCGGCGCCTGATTTCGTGAATGGTGTCTCTTAGCTGCCAGCCGGTTTCGCGCACCAGCAGGTCGAGTTCGGAATGGCTGGCCGGGTCTTCCTCGATGCCATTGGTGATGCCGGTCAGTCCGGCCGTGTTATAGCCGGCATCGAACAGGGATTTTTCCAGGCTGGCCAGCCGTTCATAGGCATAAGCCAGGTAGTCCGGCAATTGGGGGGCGTCGAACGGCGCAAAGGTTTGATCCCAATCCGCCAGGATCTTGGCGATATTTTCCAAACGGGCGCAAATCGTCGCCAGATCGGTCTGTTTCCCAAGCGCCGCAACAGCTTTCCCCCGCCTGGTAATGGCGGACAGGTAGCCCACCAAATTTGCGCGGAACTGTCCCGGGTTGAGCTTGAGGATGATTTCGACTTGCGCGCAGGCGTTGGCAGGGGCATCGCGGCTGCACAGGCTGCCGGCAACTTCGGCCACCGCCAGGATCTGGCTGAGCGGACTGATTTTGTCCCCCTTGATGTTGCGCGGATAGCCGCTGCCATCGAGCCGTTCGTGGTGTGCCAGCACCACGGTGCTGACATGGGGGTGGTATTCGGGGTATTCCTTGAGGATCAGATAAGCGATCATCGGGTGCGCGTAGATGTGCTGACGCTCGTTGTCGCTCAGCGTATGCGCGCGGTCGAGCAGGGCCGGGTCGATATGCAGTTCACCGAGATCGTGGAATATCGCGGCCGTGGCCAGGTTGACCATCTCATTCGGTTTGAGGTGGATGCAGGCGCCAAGGTATAGACTGATCAGCGCGACACGGATGCTGTGCAAGTAGAGTTCGGGGCGCGTTTCGCGGGCCAGGGTAAGCTTGAAGGCGAGCGACGGGTTGAGGACGATC
>CALMWM010000493.1 GCA_937873435.1 uncultured Gallionellaceae bacterium | reverse complement strand
GAAGCTTTAAAGCAAAAATACATTAGTACTGATGCAGGAATACCGGTAGCCATAATACCGCCGCGGTAAATTTTCTCACCCTTGGCAGCCAGCTCCTTATTCTGGACGGCATCCACCGGGGCAGGCTTCTGGCCGCTGAAGTAGGCGCCGAGGTTTTTCATGTCCTCGGGCGACAGTGCCGCTACCATACCCATCATGATCGGATTTTGGCGCTCGCCAGCCTTGAAATTCTGCAATTGCTTGGTGATGTAAGCAGCATGCTGGCCAGACAAACGCGGATTGACCGGCAACGGGCTGTTGCCGTCAACGCCGTGACAGCCGACGCAGATAGTGCTGACAATTTGTTGCGCTTTTGCCGGATCGGCTTTGGCTGCTGCCAGCGCTGCTGCTTCGTTGGCGTACACTCCCGACGCGGCCAACAAAGTTGCTGCCGCTGCCATCACGATGGCTTGTTTCATTGCTTTGCTCCTCATGCCTAGATTCGGTAAACACAAAAATAACGTGGCATTCTATATCAAAATTATCTTATGATGCTATATTCGATTGGGATTTGTTCATGTCTTTGTTTCAGCACACCAAGTTTTTAACCTCCGCCAACGCGCTATCCGACCTGCCGGCACATGGCGGCATAGAAATCGCCTTCGCAGGGCGATCCAACGCCGGAAAATCCAGCGCCATCAATACATTGGCGAACCGTAATCGGCTTGCCTATGTCAGCAAAACGCCGGGACGCACTCAGCTTATCAATTTCTTCGAACTTGGCGACGAACGTTTTCTAGTGGATTTGCCCGGCTACGGTTACGCCGACGTACCGGAAAAAATCCGCCTGCACTGGCAGAAAGTGCTGAGCGCCTACCTGATGACGCGCGCGCCCCTGGTCGGGCTGGTGCTTATCATGGATGCTCGCCATCCGCTGACCAAGCTGGATTGGCAAATGCTGGAATGGTTCGGAACGACAGGCAAGCCGGTGCATATCCTGCTAACCAAGGCCGACAAGTTAAGCCGCCAGCAAGCCACCGACACCTTGCGGTTGGTTCGGGCCGAACTGAAAGACTATCCGCAATGCACGGCACAGCTATTCTCAAGCTCGAAACGCCAGGGGTTGGAGGAGGCGGAATCTGCTATCGGCTTGCTGCTGGCCGGCATTCTCTCCGGAGAATAAGAATAAAAAACCCCCGGCAAAGGGGAAGCCGGGGGTGAAGAACGCCTTAACATAGAAGGATTAAGGCACCCGCTCAGGGAGGAGAAGCGGGAGACGAAAGGGTATCGTCTGCAATCTCAGAGTTGCACGGAAATGAAAAGTTCAAAAAATAAATCAGGGCAACCTGAAGTTCGTAACGGCCGGCAGAGTGGCGCCATTGCCTAGGTTATAATTCACCCATACAACGCTGGAAAACCAACATGATCCCTCTCGGTAATTATTCATCCAAACGTATGCGCCGGATGCGGCGCGATGAGTTCTCGCGTAGATTGATGCGTGAGTCGGCGCTATCGTCTGCCGACCTGATTTACCCGGTTTTCGTCCTTGATGGAGAAAATCGCGAGGAACCGGTCGCTTCCATGCCCGGCGTGGCTAGACTGAGCATGGACAAACTGCTGCACCGGGCGGAACAATGCGTCGAGTTGGGTATACCCGCACTGGCGCTGTTCCCTGTGGTCGATACAGCACTAAAAAGCCTGGATGCCGCCGAAGCCTGCAATCCGAATGGCTTGGCCCCGCGCGTAGTGCGCGCCTTGAAAACCCATTTTCCCGAATTGGGCGTGATCACCGATGTCGCCCTCGACCCCTATACCAGCCACGGCCAGGATGGCCTGATAGACGAAAACGGCTATGTGCTGAACGACGAAACCGTGGCAGTGCTGGCCAAGCAGGCGCTCACCCACGCCGCAGCGGGTGCTGACGTGGTGGCGCCGTCGGACATGATGGACGGGCGCATCGGCGCGGTTCGTGCGGCACTGGACGGGAACGGACACATCCATACGCGCATCCTGGCCTATTCCGCCAAGTACGCTTCGAGCTTTTACGGACCATTTCGCGATGCGGTGGGCTCGGCAGCCAATCTGGGCGCCGGTAACAAATACACTTACCAGATGGATCCTGCCAACAGCGACGAAGCCTTGTGGGAAGTGGGGCTGGACCTGCAGGAAGGCGCCGACATGGTGATGGTCAAGCCGGGCATGCCCTATCTCGATATCGTGCGCCGCATCAAGGACGAATATCAGGCGCCGACCTTTGTATATCAAGTCAGCGGCGAATACGCCATGCTGAAAGCCGCGGTCGCCAACGGCTGGCTCAATGAAAAAGCCTGTGTGCTTGAGTCGTTATTGTCGTTCAAACGTGCCGGGGCAGACGGAATTTTGACCTATTTCGCGCTGGATGCCGCCCGCTGGTTGAAGGAAGGCTGAATCAAGGCAAGGCGGGCGCCGTTTCCAGCCCGCCTACACCCTTCTTCGAAACTACTCGTGGTCCATCTGGAACGCGCGCCGCTCACGCTCCAGCTTGATGATATAGCGCTGTATCATCGACTGCATGGTGCCGGGCAGATTAACGAACATGCATCCGGCACGCATGGCGTGAGCGCCATTCTTCATGGTGATCTCGAAAGCGTTGCGAATTTGCAGTGTGGCGACGATGGTACCGAGGTCCGGCAACACGAAATAACACCCCTGATAGGTTTTTCCGATTTCGAACTGGAATCCTTTAGGCGGATTCATCACACCAACACCTCCAATGCTGATGTCAACTATCGTCAGGTGGGCGTTGTCACCGCCTTCCAGCGGAAAAACACAAGCTAGTGGCTTGCTGATCGGGGTAGTAAGCCGAAAGTACTCGCGCCGCTGTAATTTGATCAGCGAGTCAGGGAGTCTGATCTTGAACGCCGGGCGCCCTTCATAAGAAACTTTCTCCACATGGTTGGAAGAAAACTGCACCCTCACCTTGTCCTGAGAGGTGATAAAGATGATCTTGTGGGCATCCAGCAACTTGCGGTTGAGGGCTTCGCTGGCACCGTAATCCAGAATAACCCAGTCATCCTCCAGGCTGACATCGATAATGGTCGTCAGGATGAGATCGTTGCCTTGATTGAAATGAGCAGTGATCCTTTCGCCTTTGTGCATGATCGCACGCAAAATATAGGCGATTTCTTTCCCGGATTCAACGAGATACTTGCTGGCATCGTCTGCACCGATTTCCATCGAGGAACGAGAATGTGCTGGGTTGGAATTCGCCATTTTCTAGGGAAAAAACCGTTGCGAAATGCTTACGGCATGATAATGAGGTGGCTTGAAGTATAGGTCTTTAGGTGATTTCAAGCAATGTTTCCACTTGCTGAGACTTGGCGCGCTCCATGGCTTTGCCGCTCACCGGACTTCGCGGCACTTGGCGCAAATCATCGACCGAAAATACCGCCAGCTCAATTTCGGCATGTTCCCCTTCCAGGATCAGCACAGGCACCATGCGGATTTCATCGCCGAAACGAAAACGCTTTTCTGCGGTTTCGTAAGCGATTTTTTGCTTAAGCAGGAATAGTTCGACATCTTTCAAGCTATTGGCAAACAGCTGCAAATTGATATTGGCTCCGCGCGCGGCGGTGCCGCTTAGTACCGACCCGGTCAGGTAAGGATTGAACGCCTGTAACTGGCGCATCATATCCAGCGCGTCCGTGCGCAGCGTGTGCAAGCGTTCGGCTTGTTCGTCTTTCTGGTAGAGCGCTTGGTAAGCGCGCAATTCACGTTCGATTTCGCCGTTGGCCGGCAGGTTTTGCGTATCGGGAGCACCCAGTTGACGCGCAGCCTTACGCTTCGCCGTGGAGTAATCGAGCATCCCATCCTCGGCGATCAGACGCGCGGCAAGTTGCGCCAAACGCTGGCGCATGTGGTTGTGCTTGGCGTTGTGCTCAAACTGGGTCAAAACAGCTGATCTTTCACATCATCCTGAAATTTTCCGCCGCTCTCTCGCTCGCCGGGGAGGTTTTCCCGGTAGAAAAATTCGGGGATGCCGCCTTCCGAACGAGCACCGCTTTGCGGATCGATTTTCGCAACGACAATACCTTCCGGCATGGGCAGGATCGCTTCAGGCACGCCCTTCAGCACTTTCCCCATATAGCTCATCCAGATCGGCAAGGCCGCATGGGCACCGGTTTCCGCGCCGCCAAGCGAACGCGGCTGGTCGAAACCGATCCACGCCACGGCCACCAGTCCACTATTGAAGCCGGTGAACCAGGCATCGACCTGGTCGTTGGTAGTACCGGTCTTGCCGCCCAAATCGGTGCGCTTCAGCTGCATGGCGCGGGCCGCAGTGCCGAAGCGCACCACATCCTGGAGCAAGCTGGTTATGATGAAAGCGTTGCGCGGGTCAATCACCTGCTCGCTGCCGTCGCTGCCGGCCCGTAGCGGCTTGCTCTGGGTCAGCACTTTTCCACGCGCATCGACAACTCGGTCGATGAAATAAGGCTTGGGTCGATAGCCGCCGCTGGCGAATACCGAATAGGCAGTCGCCATTTGCAACGGCGTCACCGACCCGGCACCTAGGGCCATGGTCAAGTAGGGCGGATGGCGCTCGGCGGTAAAACCGAAACGCGTGATGTAATCCTGCGCATACTGCGGAGTGATCGACTGCAGGATGCGGATCGAAACCAGGTTCTTGGATTTGGTGAGCGCCGTGCGCAGTCGAATCGGCCCAGCGAATTCGCCATCGAAATTTTTCGGTTCCCACACTTGGCCGCCAGTATCGAAGGGATCGAGGACAATCGGCGCATCGTTGATTACGGTAGCTGCGGTAAAACCCTTTTCCAACGCAGCCGAATAGATGAACGGCTTGAAACTCGATCCCGGCTGGCGCCAAGCTTGGACAACATGGTTGATCTTGCTGCGGTTGAAATCAAAACCGCCGACCAAGGCGCGGATTGCCCCATCCTCGGGAGACATGGAAACCAGGGCGGATTCCACTTGCGGCAACTGGGCAATCTGCCAGTTGCCATTTTCATCTTTTTTCACCCGAATCAACGACCCACGACGCGGGCGTATTTTCGGGTCGGCCTTGTCGCCGAAAGCCCTGGCAGCGAACTTGAGGCCATCTCCACTTATGGAAACGGTTTCGCCACCTTTGATATACGCCTTGATTTCCTTCGGGCCGGCGTCCAGGGCGACCGCAGGGAGCAGATCGCCGCTCTCGTCCACTTCGGATAGGGCATCCTCCAGCATTTCATCCAAATTGGAGGATGGGCCGGCGACGTCGATATAACCCTCCGGTCCGCGATAGCCGTGACGCCGGTCATAATCGAGCACGCCCTGGCGCAACGCCGCATTGGCAGCATCCTGATCGGCTTTGCGCAGCGTCGTGTAAACCTTGAGGCCGCTGCTGTAAATCGCTTCATGGTATTGCTCGAACATCTCCTGGCGCACCATCTCCGCCACATAGTCGGCCTTCACCTCGGCAAAGAACATGTCATGCCGTACCGCAAGCGGGAATTTGAGGGCATTCTGGTATTCGGCATCGTTGATATAGTGCAGATCGTGCATCCGGCGCAGCACATATTGCTGGCGTAGCTTGGCGCGCTTCGGGTTGGCCACCGGGTTGTAGCGCGACGGCGCTTTGGGTAGCCCTGCAAGCATGGCAAATTCGGCAACATTAAGCTTTTCCAGGGGCTTGCCGAAGTATGCCTGGGCGGCGGCGGCGAAACCGTAGGCGCGCTGTCCAAGGTAAATCTGGTTGATGTAAAGTTCGAGAATCTGGTCCTTGCCGAGAAAATGCTCGATTTTGAAGGAAAGCAGAACCTCGCTGAATTTACGCGTCAGGGTTTTTTCGCGCGAAAGGAAAAAATTGCGCGCCACCTGCATGGTGATGGTACTCGCCCCCTCGCGTGCGCCACCTGAAGTCAGGTTGGCCAAAGCCGCACGTGCCACGCCGAGATAATCCACGCCGCCGTGCTGGTAAAAACGGTCGTCCTCGGCGGCAAGAATGGCCTGCCGCATCAACTTCGGCACCGCATCGATCTTGACCACCGCACGACGCTCTTCGCCGAATTCACCGATCAGCGCACCATCGGCCGTGTAAACCCGCAATGGAACTTTAGGTCGATAATCGGTCAGGATTTCCAGCGAAGGGAGATTTGGGTAGGCAAGAATCGCTGCCAAGACAAGCAAGGCGGCCAATAATCCGCCGGCCGCAGCGAGCGCCAGCAA
>CALMWM010000492.1 GCA_937873435.1 uncultured Gallionellaceae bacterium | reverse complement strand
ATAAACCACCAGATCAAAAATAAAAAACCGACGTCCGACCATGTCGAACAAAATTGCTTGGTTAGGCGCCTCGTGACGTACCCATGGCAACCAAGGCAGGCCATAGTAAACGGCAAAAGCCAACAACAAAACGATGCTTTTAAATCGGCGAAATGCCCCCTTTACCGAGCGAGGATAAATCGGAATACGGTCCTGAAAGAGAGGCTGTTCATCCTGACTGTCTACCACCTTCAAGTTGCTGTCATCCTGCACTATCTGCTCCTAAGTTGCCGAATTATTCAATGCTCGAATAATATGATTCCAGCGAAACGGCTGTAAATGACATTTGTCAGTCTCACTCCAGCATTACTTTTCACGGACAGAAGTTAACCGACTGGAATAAAAAGACCCCGCCCAGCGGGCGAGGTCTTTTCAGACTGCTTCAACTTGCCTTGTCGAACTTATATGTACTGCTAACTACTTGCTACCGCCACCGAGAGTGTCATGCACGTAGGAAGTCAGCAGTTTGATTTGTTGAGCGCTTAGGCGCTCCTTCATCGAGGGCATTACACCTTTATTTAACCCACTGGTTATAACTGCTTTCACGGCCTCGACCTTCTTCTCAGCAGTTCCGGCAGCAGGCACATTTGCCCACAACCAAATCTTGTCGGTCAGGTTGGCAGAACCAATATCCTTATTACCCTTGGCATCAGGGCCATGACAGCTAAAGCAAACACCCTTGCCATGGAATAGTTCATCGCCAGCCTTGGCTTTTGCTGCATCTGACGGCTCACCCGACAGGCTCAGCACGTAGTTTGCCAGACTGTCGATTTCACCATCGTTAAGATCAGCGCCACCCTTAGGCGGCATGATGCCGTGGCGACCATTGGTAATGGTTTCCTGGATTTTCTCGTAGGTACCACCGTAAATCCAGTCATCATCGGTCAGGTTAGGGGCAAATGCCATTTTACCTGCGCCACCGCTTTGGTGGCAGGGTGCGCAGTTATCCTTGAACAACACGCCGCCCGCGGAAGCCACGAAACCAAATGCTTCCGGATCGGTTTTGAGTTGATCGAAGGGTAGTGCCGCAACTTTGTCGAGGTATTTCTTTTGGGATTCGCGTGCATCCTGCAAATCCTTCATCAACAGCGCGCGAGTGCTCCAGTGCGTTGTTTTCTCGACACCCTTGTCGTTCTTGTAGGTGATGGTTCCCGTTCCGGTCAAAAATCCCTTGCCTACCGGCCATGACGGGTAGAAAAACCAGTACACCACCGCAAAAATGATGGAAAGGTAGAACGTCCACAGCCACCAGGTTGGCAGGGGGTTGTTGAATTCCTGCAAATCATCGTCCCATACGTGGCCGGTGGTTTGCTGTTGAGCTTGTGCTTTGTCTTGACTCATGGTTTAGTTCCTCTGTGTCCAGATATTTTAATCTTCATGGAACGGCATGTTCTTGTACGACTCCAACCGGTCGCTACGTTTCTTGCTGCCAAATACGTACCACAATATGGCGCAAAAGCTAATCAAGAAAAGCAGCAGCGATAACGGCTTGGTATTTTCGAACTTGGTGAACCACATCAGCCATTCCATGATTTTCCCTTTCGTCTCTGGTTGATTTTAGCGATATTGTACGAAACGGTCGTTGTCGTACTTGCTGAAATCGACCATCGTGCCCAACACCTGCAAATAGGCGACCAAGGCGTCCATTTCGGTCACGTCATTGGGGTTGCCGTCATAATTGCCGGCCTGTGCTTGGGCTACCAGATTCTTCTGAGCATCGGGAATGTGCAATTGTTTTGCCACTTCCGCACCGAATTCCTTGGTGTTTTTGTCCAGCTCAGCCTGATCGACCGAGTAAGGCACGCCAGTGATACGCAGCGCAGCCATGCGATCAGCCACGTCAGACGTATCCAGAGGGGTCATCAGCCACGGGTAGTTCGGCATAACGGACTCCGGCACCATGGAACGCGGAGCCATCAAATGCTGCACATGCCACTCGTTGGAGTATTTCTTGCCGACACGCGCCAGATCCGGGCCGGTACGCTTGGAACCCCACTGGAAGGGGTGATCGTACTGAGATTCGGCAGCCAGCGAGTAGTGACCATAACGCATCTGCTCGTCGCGGAACGGACGAATCATCTGCGAATGGCACAAAAAGCAGCCCTCGCGGATATAGATGTCACGACCACGTTGCTCCAATGCAGTGTAAGGGCGAACACCCTCAACTTTTTCCACCGTGTCCTTAATGAAAAACAGGGGCACGATTTCCACCAACCCGCCGATACTGATGGCAAGCAAGGTCAGCACCAGCATCAGGCCAAGGTTTGTTTCGATTTGTTCATGTTTAATCATGATCTTTCCTCATTTCTTGGGATGCCCCGCCAAGGCGGGGCATCGTTCCTTAGTCTATCCCTAGAATTAAGCCGCGTTCGCCGCCAAGTTACCGGAAGCCGGTGCGCTCTTGGCCTGACCGATAGTCATGAACACGTTGTATACCATCAACACCATGCCGGTCAGGAAGAACACCCCGCCCAAGGCACGCATCGCAAAGTAGGGATGCATGGCAGCAACGGTTTCGGCAAAGGAATACTGCAAGTTGCCGAAGTCGTCATAAGCACGCCACATCAGACCCTGCATGATGCCGGAGATCCACATCGCCGTGATGTACAGCAACGTGCCGATGGTTGCCAGCCAGAAATGTACGGTGATCAGCTTGGTGCTGTACATTTTGCCGGTATCCCACAGCTTGGGGACCAGATGATAGAGCGAACCGAAAGTCAGCATCGCGACAAAACCCAGCGCGCCGGAGTGCACGTGACCCACCGTCCAGTCGGTATAGTGGGACAACGCATTCACGTCTTTCAGGGACATCATCGGACCTTCAAAGGTAGACATGCCATAGAACGACAAGGATACGATCAGGAAACGCAGGATCGGGTCGGTGCGCAGCTTGTCCCAGGCACCGGACATCGTCATGATGCCGTTGATCATACCGCCCCAGGAAGGCATCAGCAGCATGATGGAGAAGGTCGCACCCATGGTGGAAACCCAGTCAGGCAGCGCCGTCCAGTGCAAGTGATGCGGACCCGCCCACATGTACATGAAAATCAGCGCCCAGAAGTGGACGATGGACAAGCGGTAGGAGTAGATCGGACGGCCGGCTTGTTTTGGCACGAAGTAGTACATCATACCCAGGAATGCCGCGGTCAGGAAGAAACCCACTGCATTGTGGCCGTACCACCATTGCACCATGGCGTCTTGTGCGCCGGAGAACACCGGGTAGGACTTGGTCAAGCTGACAGGAACCGCCAGGTTGTTGAAAATGTGCAACAACGCGACTGCCAGGATAAAGGCCATGTAGAACCAGTTAGCCACATAGATATGGGGTTGCTTGCGCTTGAACACCGTACCGATGAACACGATGGCGTAGGTTACCCACACCACGGCGATCAACAGATCGGTCGGCCATTCCATTTCGGCATATTCGCGACCTTGGGAAAAACCCAGCACATCGCCCAGAGCAGCCAGCACGATACACAACTGGTAGCCCCAGAAGGTAAAGCTCGCCATACCATCCGACAACAGGCGGACGCCGCAAGTACGCTGAACAACGTAATAAGACGTTGCAAACAGCGCGCAACCACCGAAGCCGAAAATCACCGCACCGGTGTGTACCGGACGCAGACGACCAAAGGTGATCCACGGAAGATCCATATTGATAACCGGCCATGCCAGTTCGGAGGCGATAATCACCCCCACCAGCATGCCCACCGCCCCCCAAATCAGGGCCAGGATTGTAAATTTACGAACTACGTCGTAATTGTATTGCCCGGCACTCGCTACTCCAACCGACGCCATAATTTTCTCCTTGCTATGAATATTAACTCGGGCTCCCTACAAGCACCGCCCCCACATACTGCACTGGTTACGGCACTTGCCTGCGGTCACTTACCGCAAGCAGGCCATACTTTTTTTCGACCCTTAGTAAAACAGACCATCACACTCCAACAGTCTGAACCTACTTGCCTTAAACATCAGCATGACCGCGCCAAATAACGCAACTGCGCCATCTGGCTTTTCACACCGCGCAAATATAAACCCAAATGGAGCAACAAACACTGACAGGGGTCAACTTTAATGCAATTAATTCGTACCCAGCAGTCCGAATTATGTTGACCAAGATACCCGGAAATAAGGCGTTGCAGCGCTATCCGCGTGCAATATTTTTCAACCTGTCCATATCAACAAGGTTGATCTGGCGTCGCTGCGAGGTGATCAAACCCTCATCCTGGAAGCGCGCCAGCACACGGCAGACAGTTTCTTCGGCCAGGCCGAGATAATTGCCGATGTCGCTACGCGACATGCTGAGATTGAACTGCGCGGGGGAATAATTGCGTCTTTCGAAGCGCCGCGACAGACTCAAAAGGTAAGTTGCCACCCGCTCCTCGGCGCTCTTCTTGCCAAGCAGCAGCATCAATTCCTGATTATGGCGAATTTCGCCGCTCATGATCTTGAGCATTTGATACTGGATGGAAGGACTTTTTTCAACCAACTCCTGGAAGCGGTCGATGGATACTTCGCACACCGAAGTGGTTTCCAGCGCTCTGGCCTCGCAGCTATACACACGGGAGTCGATGTCATTGAGGCCGATCAGCTCGCCGGCAATATGGAAGCCGGTAATCTGCACCCGGCCATCGTCGGTGAAGATATAGGTTTTCACCGATCCGCTACGCACTGCATAGATGTATTCGAACGGCTGACCGACGCGGTATAGCACCTCCCCGCGCTTATAGACTTGCTTGCGCTTGACGATGCTGTCCAGTAGCGAGGTATCGCTCTGGTTCAAGCCCATCGGCAGGCATAGCTGGTAAACGCCGCAATCCTTGCAGGTGATCGGGGTGCACCCCAAGGTCGGATTGCTGGACACTAGCCGGATCGGCTGGTTAATCATGATTGGTCAACCTTTATCAAAGTGATACGCGAAACCCACCGGAAATCATCAACTCGCTCCGGATCAGCAGTCATTTCACAGAGGCTTTTCGTCGACAGCCATCGCAGCCATCGGCAGATCGGCAATCCGATACTTGCCGGTTTTCACCGCCGTAGCAAGCTTTTCCAGCGTCTGTTCGCGCAACAAGCTGGAAATTTTATCCTTGATCGGCTTCCATTTCGAGTGCATCGGGCAAGCCGTCTCTTCGCTACATATTTTCAGGCCGAGCACACAGTTTTCGGTAAAACCCACACCTTCGATCAAAACCAGGATCTGCATCAGATCGGTCTTTTCACCGCCTTCGCGCAGGCAAAACCCGCCTTGCCGGCCTCTAAATGAATATAACAGATTCCCCTTACACAAGGTTTGCATAATTTTGGCGAGATACGCGGTAGGCACGTTCAGACGTTCGGCAATCTTGCGATTCAGGATGGGTTCGCCGGGCGGCTGGGTGGCGACGTATATCAACGCTTGGACTGCATATTGACCAGTGCGGGACAGTATCATTTTTGTTCAGTGTATAAGTTGACCTCGATGTCCTATTTTACAAGCCGCACCTAGTTTTATGCAAATCAGAACGTTACCGGTCAAGCCAGACTATCCATGCGCAAGTATTGCGCCGCCGAATCGGCATCCGGCGCCGCCGAATGAGGCAGAACGCCTAATAGCGGTGCAGCCAGCCGTCTTTCCAGCGCTTGTAAATTCTCATCGAACATCGACATCAGCGGGTCGACACGGTTGGCGACCCACCCAGCCAGCTTCAGCCCGGAGGCCTCGACTGCCTGAGCCGTCAGCAGCGCGTGATTCAGGCAACCCAAACGCATCCCCACCACCAGGATCACCGGCAATGCCAGGCAGCGCGCCATGTCCGCCGTATCCTCGCACTCATTGAGCGGCACCCGCCAGCCGCCGACCCCCTCCACGATCACCACATCCGCAGAACCGCTCAGACAAGCGAATGCCTCCGTTACCCGATCGAGGCTGATCTCGACTCCGGCCTGGGTGGCAGCAACATGCGGCGCAACCGGCGGCAGGAAGGAATATGGATTGATCCATGCTCGCGGTGCAGCGACATTGCCCGCTGCTATCAATTTTTCCACATCGTCGCAGACCAGGCTTCCCGCGGCAGCCTCGCAACCGGCGGCAACCGGCTTCATCCCCACCGCCCGCCTTCCCTGAGCAACGAAGGCGCGCAGCAAGGCACAGGACACCAGTGTTTTGCCCACGCCGGTATCGGTGCCGGTGATGAAATACGCCTTATTCATCGGCGCGGGGCGAAGCGGATCGGCTGGCTGCCGTCCGTCGACGGCAGCACAGGCTTTTCACCGCGCCACGCATGGCCGTAAACCACCTCGTAGGTGGCGGGCAGTTTGCCGTCGCGGCGCATGGCCTCGTAAATTGCTTGCAAGCGGCGCCACTCGCCCTTTCCCATCAAGCCCTGGCGCCGTCCGGCGGCGGCATTGTGCGCGCCGATGGCTTTCAGGTCGCGCATTAGCGACGGCAGGTCGTCGTAGGTCAGGGTCAGCATGTCCATATCCATCACCGGCGCCGAAAAACCCGCGCGCACCAGCGCATCGCCGATGTCGTGCATATCGGTGAAACGGCTGACATGGGGGTAGCCGTCGAGTTCGCCAAAAGCCCGGCGCAACTCCTTCAAGGTATCCGGCCCGAAGGTGCTGAACATCAGCAGGCCTTCCGGCGCAATCACCCGGTGAAAATCACTAAAAGTGGCGTCTAGATCGTTGCACCATTGCAGCGCCAGGTTCGACCACAACATATCAACGCTGCCCGCCGCCAGCGGCAGCGCTTCCAGGTCGCCGCACACGAAACTGTCGCGCCGCCGCGCCAGCCAGCGCTGCCACAGCGATGTGCCTCCGCGCGCGGCAGTCAGCATAGCCGGCGCGATGTCCAGCGCCACCATGCGTGCCTCGGGGTAATGTGCGAGCAGTTGACGAGTGCCGTAACCGGTGCCGCAGCCGGCATCGAGAATTCGCTGCGGCATGACCTTGAGGAATTGCAGGCGCTCCGCCATGCGGTCGCAGACCTCGCGCTGCAACACCGCCGCCGCGTCGTAGGTCGCCGCTGCACGGCCGAAAGCGCGCCGCACCTGGCGTTTGTCGAGCAAAGTGTCACTCATTTAAGAACTCCGTTAACGCGCGGGTAAATACCTGCGGGTGAGAAAGGAACGGCGCATGGGCTGCCCCCGGTATAATGGCCAGCCGCGCGCCGGATAGCTGCGTTGCCAGCCATTTTCCGGCAGCCAGCGGCGCAAGCATGTCGCGCTCGCCATGCAAGACCAAAACCGGCTGAGCCAAACCAGCCACCTGATCGCGCAAGTCGCTTGCCAGCAGAATTTCCAGACCGCCGCGCAACGCTGCCAGCGCCGGATGGCCATGGGCAAACAAGCGTTCGCGCAGGCTGCGCAACACCCCTTTCGCCGCCTCGTCACCGCGCGCCTGCAAGGCCAGAAAACGCTTCAGCGTGCCTTCGTAATCGCCTTCCAGCGCGGCAGCGAATTCGCGCAGGGTTTCCGGCGCCACCGCGCAAGCCCAATCATCGCGCCGGACGAAGCAGGGCGTACTCGCCACCAGCACCAGCCTGATTAGCCTCTGCGGCAAGCGCCGTGCGGCTTCAAGCGCCACCAACCCGCCCAGCGACCAGCCGCACCAGTGCGCGCGTTCCGGCACTGCAGCAGCGACTTCCTTAACCAGATTTTCCAAACAATACGGGGTCACGGCAGGGCTTGCGCCGTAACCGGGCAAATCCACCACGTGCAGCCGGAACGAAGCTGCCAGAGCCGCCTTTACCCCCTCCCACACACCGCCATCCATGCCCCAGCCATGCAGCAGCACCAGATCCGCGCCCGCCCCGCTGGTTTCGACCTGCACACTCATGCTTCGATCTCGTTCAAGGCCGCGGCCAATTGTTCCACATCCGCGACCCGGTGCGCCGCCGACAGCGAAATGCGCAAGCGTGCCTGCCCTTTCGGCACGGTGGGCGGGCGAATCGCCGGCACCCAGATGCCACGTTCACGCAGCGCCTCGCTCACCGCCAGGGTTTCCGCATTGCCGCCGATAATCAGCGGCTGGATCGCTGTCGCCGAAGCCAGCAAACGCCAGCGGCGCGGTTGCAGACGCTGGCGCAGCACGGCGATCAATTCCGTCAGCCGCGCGCGCCGCCAGCGTTCTTCCGCGATCAGGTGCAAGCTCGCGGAGAGCGCCACCGCCAGCGGCGGCGGCATCGCGGTGGTGTAAATATAGGTACGAGCGCGCTGAATCAGCATCTCGACCAGCGCCGCCTCGCCCGCCGCGAACGCGCCGGCCACGCCCGCCGCCTTGCCCAGCGTCGCCATATAGAGGATGCGCGGCGAACGCAGCGCAAAATGTTCCAGCACCCCGCGCCCCTCCGCACCCAGCACGCCGAAGCCGTGGGCGTCGTCGAGCAGCAGCCAGGCATCGAAGCGCTCGCACAACGCGAGCAATTCAGGCACCGGCGCGATGTCGCCGTCCATGCTGAACACCGCATCGACCGCCACCAGCTTGCGCCGCGCGCGCGAAGCGGCGAGGCGTTGCGCCAGCGCGGCCAGGTCGCAGTGGGGATAGCGAGTCAGCTTGGCACGCGACAGCAGCGCGGCATCGTTAAGCGAAGCGTGGTTGAGCTTGTCGGCGAAAATCTCGTCGTCGCGCCCGACCAGCGCAGTGACGATACCGAGATTGGCCATGTAGCCGGTGGAGAACAGCAGCGCGCGCGGCAAGCCGACGAATTCGGCGAGCTGCGTTTCGAGATTATGGTGCGCCCCGGTATGCCCGCTGACCAGATGCGAAGCGCCCGCCCCCGCCCCGAATTGCGCGGCGCCTTGCTGCAGCGCCGCGACCAGCGCGGGATGATTGGCCAAGCCGAGGTAATCGTTGCTGCAAAAAGACAGGAATTCCCGTCCGTCCACCACCAGTTGCACACCCTGCGGACTTTCCGCAGTCCGGCGGCGACGCAGCAGGCCGTCGGCTTCGAGCTGTCGCAGATCTTCGG
>CALMWM010000491.1 GCA_937873435.1 uncultured Gallionellaceae bacterium | reverse complement strand
AAAAATGGGTATCGCCTTGGGTCGGTTGGCAGCTGAGGATCCCTCCTTCCGCGTACGCACAGATCAGGAGTCGGGGCAGACCATCATGTCCGGTATGGGCGAGTTGCACCTGGCAATTCTGGTAGAGCGCATGAAGCGCGAAATTGGCGTGGAAGCGAACGTGGGTGCGCCGCAAGTGGCGTACCGCGAAGCAATCCGCAAATCGGTTGAGGTCGAGGGTAAGTATGCCAAGCAGACCGGTGGTCGTGGCCAGTACGGTCATGTGTGGATCAGGATGGAACCTAACGAGGCTGGCAAAGGCTTCGAGTTTGTCGATGCGATCAAGGGTGGTACCGTTCCGCGCGAATTTATCCCTGCGGTAGAGAAGGGTCTGCGTGAATCGCTGCCTAGCGGCGTCTTGGCTGGTTACCCGGTGGAGGATGTGAAAATAACCCTGTTTGACGGTTCCTACCATGATGTTGACTCCAATGAAAACGCATTCAAGATGGCGGCGTCCATGGCGTTCAAGGACGGTATGCGCAAGGCCAACCCTGTGCTGCTGGAGCCAATGATGGCGGTTGAGGTTGAGACGCCGGAAGACTATACCGGCACAGTGATGGGTGATCTGTCATCTCGTCGCGGTATGGTTCAGGGCATGGAAGATTTGCCCGGAGGCAGCAAGGCGGTCCGCGCAGAGGTGCCATTGGCTGAAATGTTTGGCTATTCCACTGCACTGCGTTCTGCTACGCAAGGTCGTGCGACATACACCATGGAATTCAAGCATTACACTGAGGCCCCCAAGAATGTGGCCGAAGCGATAATGAGCAAGAGATAAACTAAAAAAACTGGAGAGCTGAAAATGGCAAAGAGTAAATATGAACGCACGAAGCCACACGTAAACGTTGGCACGATTGGGCACGTGGACCACGGCAAGACGACGCTGACAGCGGCGATCACCACGGTGCTGTCGAAGAAATTCGGCGGTGAAGCCAAGGCCTATGACCAGATTGACGCAGCGCCGGAAGAGAAAGCGCGCGGCATTACCATCAATACCGCTCACGTAGAATACGAAACGGCGAACCGTCACTACGCCCACGTTGACTGCCCGGGCCACGCCGACTACGTCAAGAACATGATTACCGGTGCTGCCCAGATGGACGGCGCCATCCTGGTTGTATCCGCAGCTGACGGCCCCATGCCGCAGACCCGTGAGCACATCCTGCTGGCGCGCCAGGTTGGCGTTCCCTACATCATCGTGTTCATGAACAAATGCGACATGGTTGACGACGCAGAACTGCTCGAACTCGTGGAAATGGAAGTGCGCGAACTGCTCAGCAAATACGACTTCCCCGGCGACGACATCCCCATCATCAAGGGTTCCGCCCTTCAGGCAGTCGAAGGTGGTCAAGGCGAGTACGGAGAGCCCTCCATTCTGCGCCTGGCAGAAGCGCTCGACACCTACATCCCGCAACCGGAGCGCGCACTTGACGGCACCTTCCTGATGCCGGTAGAAGACGTATTCTCCATCTCCGGTCGCGGCACCGTGGTGACTGGCCGTATAGAGCGCGGCATCATCAAGGTTGGCGAAGAAATCGAAATCGTTGGCCTCAAGCCGACCCTCAAGACCACCTGCACCGGCGTGGAAATGTTCCGCAAGCTGCTCGACCAGGGCCAGGCTGGCGACAACGTGGGCGTACTGCTGCGCGGCACCAAGCGTGAAGAAGTCGAGCGCGGCCAAGTGCTGGCCAAGCCTAGCACCATCACCCCGCATACCAAATTTACAGCGGAAATCTACGTGCTGGGCAAAGATGAAGGCGGCCGTCATACCCCATTCTTCCAGGGCTACCGTCCCCAGTTCTACTTCCGTACCACCGACGTAACCGGTGCGGTAGAGCTGCCAGCGGGCACCGAAATGGTGATGCCTGGCGACAACGTATCGGTGACGGTGAACCTGATCGCCCCGATTGCGATGGAAGAAGGCCTGCGCTTCGCGATTCGCGAAGGCGGTCGTACCGTCGGCGCGGGTGTGGTTGCCAAGATCCTTGCGTAATAATGTGTAACTTGAAGTGAAACTGTAAAAATAGTATACAGCGGGACCTGGTCTCGCTGTATAATATTTCGCTCTTTAATCCGCGGTCCGAGTCATGGCCGCCATAAGTTGAGAAGAAAATATGCAAAGTCAGAAAATTCGCATTCGTCTGAAAGCGTTCGATTATCGCCTGATAGACCAATCTGCATCGCAGATTGTTGACACTGCCAAGCGTACGGGTGCAGTTGTAAAGGGCCCGATTCCCCTGCCTACCAAGATCGAGCGCTTTGATGTGCTGCGTTCGCCGCACGTAAACAAGACGTCGCGCGACCAGTTTGAAATTCGCACGCATTTGCGCATGATGGATATTATCGATCCAACTGAAAAAACGGTTGATGCGCTGATGAAACTTGATTTGCCCGCT
>CALMWM010000490.1 GCA_937873435.1 uncultured Gallionellaceae bacterium | reverse complement strand
TAAGCAATGGAGCGATTGCTGATCATGCCGGTTATCAATGCGCGCTTGTTTGCCAGGAAACCCATGCTTGTCCCTTCTGCTACTCGTGGAATTGATGATATGGAGGTCGCATTATACCCGAATCGGGCCGAGAATATTCTCACACTTCCCCAGCGAACAGGGCAAGCACATCAGCGATCAATGGCAAGCCTAGGTGAAAGGATGGAACTCACTGAACTACTGAACCATTGGGCTGGGTCGAGGCTAACCATGCAAAAATCGCTTTGCGCTAGGCTGGAGGCAACTCATGGAATCCGGCTATCGTATCCAGCCTGATTTCCATTTCGCGGCCGTCTTCCCGTCGAAATTTCAGCCACTCTGCGCCGTTGCGGGTGTTTACGTCGAGCGGCAATACTTTTTCATGCCGCCGCTCGCCTTGCTCGACAAATTCCAGCCTTAGCGGGATCTTGCGTAATACGCTGAATTCGAGGCGTTCATGCTGGGCACAGGGGATCGGCTGATAATCCGCGGTCATTTCAGCGTGACCCCCGCTCCGGCTTGAGCCAGCGGGTTGGCGCTCATCATCGCAGCGCCAAAACGCTTGGCGAAGCGTTCAGCAAAGCCCTCCTGGAGCGTGAAATCGACGATGTCTTCGGCCTTGATCACTTCACGTGCGACATATTCGGTGCTGCCCAAGGCATCCGAAAGACCCATGGCTATGCTGGTTTCGCCGCTCCAGAACAGGCCGCTGAACATTTCCGGGGTTTCCTTCAGACGCTTGCCGCGCCCCTGGCGTACCGCCTGGATGAACTGTTGATGGATTTCCTTAAGCATCCCTTGCGCGAATTCTTTCTGTTTTGCGCTTACCGGCGAAAAGGGGTCGAGAAAACCCTTGTTCTCCCCTGCCGTCAGCAGGCGGCGCTCGACGCCGAGTTTATCCATGGTGCCGGTGAAACCGAAACCATCCATCAGTACTCCGATGGAGCCGACGATGCTGGCCTTGTCCACATAAATCCTGTCCGCTGCCGCTGCGACGTAATAGCCGCCGGAAGCGCAAATATCCTCGACCACGGCGTATACCGGGATTGCCGGGTACAAGGCGCGCAAGCGCTTGATTTCATCGTAGATGTAACCGGCCTGCACCGGGCTGCCGCCGGGGCTGTTGATGCGCAGGATAACGCCCTTGGTGTTTTTGTCCTTGAAGGCATCCTGCAAGCCACCGATGACTTTCTCTGCGCTGACCTCGCCATGCGAGGCGATCACGCCATGCATTTCTATCAGCGCGGTATGTTTGCCGCCGACCGGTCCGTCACCGTGGTTGAACCAGCCGGTAAACAGGAACAACAGGATGAATAGGTAGGAGAATGTCAGCACTTTGAACAGGATGCCCCATTGCCTTGCGCGGCGTTGTTCCTGCAAGGCGGAGAAAGCCAGCTTTTCCAGGGTCTTGCGTTCCCAATTATCGGGATCGGACATAACGCCTCCAGATAAGACTATCAACATTAAGCATGTGTTTTAATCCACTCATTTAATTCAACAAAAGTGTCTGCGCAAATTAGTGGCGAAAGCGCTTCGAGATGTTCTTTGGGGTGCGCGCCATAGCACGCGCCCAGCGCATCGACCCCGGCATTGATGGCCATTTTCAGATCGTGGCTAGTGTCGCCAATCATCACGGTGCGCGCTTGCGATACGCCGAGTTCGTCCATGATTTGTTCGATCATGCACGGATGAGGTTTGGAGAAGCACTCGTCGGCGCAGCGCGTGCTGTGAAAATACGCACCCAATCCGCTGTGTTCCAGCGCCCGGTCTAAACCGCGCCGGCTTTTCCCGGTGGCCACCGCCAGCAGG
>CALMWM010000489.1 GCA_937873435.1 uncultured Gallionellaceae bacterium | reverse complement strand
TCAATTCCGTCGAATTCACTACCATGGGAATAATACAAGGAGCGGCCTTGGCCGCTCCTACCAGAACCGTAGCGTTTTACTTCAGCACCACCAGCTCGATCTGCGCCGTATCGTTACTGTCGGCCAGCCAAACCTGACCGTCCTGGATGGTGCATTGCAGCCGCATATTGCGTTGCGCCAGCTTGGCCAGGGTCTGGCTGGCGGCTTCCGGCAGGTTGATCACGCTCAGGTTGTCCAGCCGTTCCAGCTTGCCGGAATTCTGATTCCACCAGATCTCGGCGCCGCGCCCGCCGTAAGTGTAGATCACCACCTGGCGCGCCCTCCCGCAGGCTTTGCGGATCAGCCTTTCATCGGGCAGGCCGACATCGATCCATAACTCGATCGCGCCGGTCAGATCCTTCTGCCACAAATCGGGCTCGTCGTCGGCGCTCAAGCCCTTGCCGAACGCCAGGAATTCGCCGGCATGACGGGCGAAGGCCAGCAGGCGCACCATCATGCGTTCGTCGGTTTCCGAGGGATGCTGGGCGAGGGTCAAGGTATGAGTCTGGTAATAATTGCGATCCATGTCGGCAATTTGCAGATCGGCTTTGAAAATGGTTGCTTTGAGGGCCATGATGTTTCTTCGATTCGGTTAGAGTGTTTCCAATTTGCAATAAACTTCCCCTCTCCCCCAGCCCCTCCCCCGCAAGCGGGGGAGGGGTGCGCGACAGCGCGGGAGAGGGTGTTTCTCAAGTTCAACTGCTGAATGGCATTAGCGCAGCGGATTAAGCTCGCAGCATATTAACATCGCGCTACCCGCTTGCGGCTTTTGGCCGGCAAGCCAAGGCGCTATACAATGTGCGGATTCCAGAACCGGGACCGCCCTCCGATGAATTACCGCCACGGCTACCATGCCGGCAACTTCTGCGACGTTTTCAAACACCTCGTTCTGATGCTGCTGATCGAACATTTCAAGCAGAAGGAAAAAGGCTTCAGCGTGCTCGACGCGCACGCCGGCGACGGCACCTACAGCCTGCGCGGCGAACTGGCCGCCAAGACCGGCGAGGCGGAACAAGGCATCCTGCGCGCCTTGGCGTTCCCCAAGCCCTCGGCGCCGCTCGCCGCCTTTCTCGAACTGGTGCGCCGCCTCGGCCTGCCAGACAACGAGGGTAAGCTCACCAGCTATCCCGGCTCGCCGCGCCTGGCGCGCGCGCTGCTGCGCCCGCAGGACAAGCTGCTGTTGAGCGACATCCACCCCGACGCGCTCAACTCGCTCAAGCGCCTGTTCCGCAACGACCGCCAGGTGCATATCCAGCCGATCGACGCCGCGCTCGCGCTGAAATCGCAACTGCCGCCGGAAAACCGCCGCGCGATCATCCTGCTCGACCCGCCCTACGAAGAACCCGACGAATTCCGCCGCCTGCTGGAGAGCCTGAAAGAAGCCCACAAACGCTTCCCCACCGGCACCTACGCAATCTGGTACCCGATCAAAAGCGCGGCACCGGTACGCCATTTCCACCGCACCCTGGCCGCCACCGGCATCAGGCGCATCCTCAGCGCGGAAATCCACCTCGCCCCGCTCGACAACCGCCAACTCAACGGCAGCGGCATGACCATCGTCAACCCGCCCTGGCAACTCGACACCCAACTGGAAATGCTGCTGCCGGAATTGCTGGCCGC
>CALMWM010000488.1 GCA_937873435.1 uncultured Gallionellaceae bacterium | reverse complement strand
AATAGGACAAACATCGTGTCTCGTAGTTCAAACATTTCGCAAGCACTACACTAGGAATGGGCGGATCGGCGCGCAACGCGGCGAGACTCGCTGGGGTGGCGGGTCGATCGAAGAAACCCAGCAGGCGCAACATGGCAAGAGGGCGCGCACCGGCCTCGCCTTCACGTTCGAACCATTTTTGATAGGCAGCCATGGCCTTGAAGGCGTGGCCGTTGAGAGTTTCGACATCGGCCTCGTTGAAATCGACCTGATCGCGGCGGCGGATGTCGCCGCCGTGGGCGAGCTTGAGGTAGCGCCCGAGCAGCGAGAGGGTCAGGGCGTGGCCGCGCACTTCCTTGCTGGCCTGGATCAGTTCGGGGTCGTCGGCGCCGATCGCGGCTTCCCCGGCGCGATTGGCGCCGAGCTGGTGCAGCAGGTGCGCGCCGTCGGCGGGGGCGAGATTGCTCAGGTCACGGCGGATCAGGCCACCGTGCGGGCGCTGGTCGTTGCGCTCGAAAGCGGCAAGGTTCTTGACCCGTTCGCGGGTGGTGATCAGGCACAGGCCGGGTTGGCCGACGTTGGCCAGATGGGTGAGCAAGGTTTCGACGCCGGGGGCTTTCAATTCGCCGGACAATGGCCTGGCCGGCGGGTATTGCAGGGGTTCCAGGCCGTCGAGGATCAGCAGCGTGCGCGCCTTCGCCACCTCGGCGGCGAGCAGTTTGCCTTTTTCATGCGGGCCGAGGGCGGGGTCGCGTTCGACCCGGAAAAATGCCAGGGCGGCCGCGAGGAAAGGGTCTTCCGAGGCTTGCCGCTCGTCGCTGCTGCCCTGGCTGTAAAAGCTCCAGCCGAATACCCGCTTGGCGCCGCGCCAGCCGTCGGTGCGCAGCCCGTCCAGCCATTCCCTGACCAGCGAGGTCTTGCCTACCCCGCCAAGGGCGATCAATTCGACCAGTGTGGTGCGTCCGGCTTCTGCCCAGGCGGCGTCGAGCAGTTGCAGTTCCGCGCTGCGCCCGAAAAGCTGTTCCGCGCCGCTGGGGAGGTGGTCGATGTCTATGTCGACGGCGGATTGTTGGGAGAAATTCAACCCAGGCTTTGAAGGCGCACTATCGGTCAGATTGGTCCGGCGCAGAATCAACTTGGCTATTTCGGCAGCGTTGCGTTCGCCGATCCAAACGTAGCCGTCTATTGAGAACAAGCCGGAAATTTCGGTGTTGTCGAAGCGTAGCGGCATGATGTCTTGCGCTTTCCGCCGTTTTATCAGGTCGCGGATAACCCGCCATTCCAGCCCGCACCACTCCTTGCGTTCGTAGTCTTCGCAGAGGAAAACCGCGATCAATTCGGATTCATCGTGGTAGAGCCGCTGAAGGTAGGTATCGAGGTCAGGCCGGGCGAATTCGGCTTCGTAGTAATGATCGTAAAGGACGAAATCGGCACCGACACGGCTGGACAGGTGGTTTGCGACCTCACGGACGAACTCCCTCTTTTCGCCGGGGAACGATAGCGCAATCTTGAATCGCTTTTGCGGATCGTTCATGGCAGCTCCCTGCCTTTGGCATTTCGACTATCGAAGACCTTGCCCGCCATGCTGCTCCCCTTGCCATGCCGTGGTTATTTTCGGGAAGTATAACGGCTCGCGGGGGGCTGGGGGCGTAAACACCGTTGCCCCTCTCCCCGGCCCTCTCCCGCAGGCGGGAGAGGGGGCTGACTGCGCCGAGGCTCAGCGGGGCAGCTTAACAACTACCGGGCTAAGTCTCCGCCGCTTGCTTGGCCTTGTCTGACATTTCGAACATCCTTTTTTCGCGCTGGAATACCAGCACCGAGCCGATCCGCAGGCAGCCCATGACGAACAGCAGCGCGCTCAGCGCATAGATTTCGTCGGAGCCGATCTTGTGTTCGAACAGTTTGATCATGATTTCCCGCAGCACGAAAACGATGGCGGCATCGACGATGAAGGTCATGCGCAGGCGGTGTTCGCTGAAATAGTCGGCGAGCGAACGGGAAAGCTCGATCAGGATGAACAGGGTCAGCACTTCGGAGATGATGCGCACATATTGACCGGTGATGTCGGCATTCAGCAGCAGGCTGCCGAGATTGAGGAACAGCCTGGCCACGCCGACCACGATGCCGAGGGCGATGAACAACAGCATGATGCCGAAGGCCACGCAAAGCACTTTGTCGTATAACTTCATCAAGCTGAATTTCATGCCTGTCCCCCTGAACTGAATAGCAGGACACGATGATATTCTCTGAAGATTTCAATTCATCGCGCCGTTGAGGCGGATTTCAGGCCCGGCAGGATGCCGGGACATTCGGGTTGTTCGCGGCTGGATTGCCGATCAATAATCCTCGTCGAATTTCACGCGCGGCGGGTTGCCGTCGTACACCAGGCTGCGGCGCCGTTGCAGGTAAGCGTCGCGCACGAAGACATAGGGGTCGATGGCCGCCTCGTCGAGGATTTTGTCGGTTTGCAGCAGGCGCGCTCGGGCATCCACGAACTTGAGCGCCGTGGTGCCGTTGCGCACCGGCACATCGTAGTAATTGGTCTGCAAGTCGAACTGCCAATCCACGATCCGCCCCGTGGTGTCGCGCAAGTTGCTCGGTCCCAGCAGGG
>CALMWM010000487.1 GCA_937873435.1 uncultured Gallionellaceae bacterium | reverse complement strand
CCGGAAGATCCGCAACGAGCGCATCGCGGCTTCGGGTAAGACGGTTGAACAATGTGGATTTGCCGACGTTGGGGCGGCCTACCAGGGCAAGGGTGGGTTTCACGATGGGGCAGCGGAGAATAGAGAATCAGGGGACGGATTGTACCATAGGCAAGCACACAATCAGGCTTTGCAACGGATGTAGAATTCTCGATCCTGCGGAGGGTTATTGGGGAATTGCCTCCAAGGCAACCTGAAACTGTCCGCACCATTTCTCTTGCGGATCAAGCTTGGCAACACGTTCCAGGCATTCTCTTGCCACTTGGATCAGGTTGTCGCTTCTGCCATTCTTGCGCATGGATATAACCGCCACGTTTGCCAGATTGATCATGATCCGTTTGTTGTTCGGCAGCATGGCGCGTGCATCCCTGAGCAGTTGAATTGCTTCGTCCAGTTTGCCTTCCTTGGCCAGAGTCACGCCACGATTGTTGGCATCAACAACCTCTTGCCGTGACTTCTCGACGATTTTCTGCCCTTCATCCTGTAGGCCAGCCTGACTGTATAGTTCATTGACCTGAGCCAGCAGGTTGGCATTTTCATGATTATTTTTTACAACTGTTTGTGCCAGGCTTTCGGCGGCCTCCTTATTTCCCGTTTCTAGGAAAAGCTGGGCTGCCTCCAGCATGACGCCGGGAGCCAAGTGGTTCTGGTCGGTCATAACCAGCGCGGCCACTTCTTTGGAAATCTTTCCTGCGCTGACAAAGTCGCCCGACTTTCGGTGAACCATTCCCTCTACCACTTTGGCATGCAATTTGGTTTCGGCACCGTCGAATTCCTTATGAACGCTCTTCAGTATTTGCAATGCTTCGATAGGGTTTTCCTTGTCTGAACATATCTTGGCCAGACCGAGATAGGCAACCGGGGTTTTATGTACGGAAAACTCACCCAGTTTGATGGTTTTCCGAAAAGCACTCTCGGCAGCATCCAGATCACCGCGCTTGTGTGCAATTTCTCCGAGACTTTTTTGACGGATAACAGAATTCGGCGACAGTTCTGCGCAGCGCGCCAGTACGCGTTGTGCTTCCCCTAGATCGCCGGTAGTCTCGTAGCTTTTGGCGAGCCAGTCATGTGCTTCCAGGTAGGCCGAATTTTCTTTGATGACTTCACGGAATAATTGCCGGGCGGTATCCATATCACCCGCATGAAAAGCCACCTTGCCTAAACCGGTCTTAGCCCAGGGAATATCGCGCTTGGCCAATATCTGCTCGAATATCTGTTTAGCCAGGTCGAATTTGCCCATAGTCATCAAGGTGCTGGTTTTAATACGCAGCAATTCAGTGGCATTGGCTTTACTGGTTGCCATCACCTCGTCACATAGCGCAACAGTGCGCGTATGGTTCTTGGCACGTATCGCTTTTTCAATATCGAGCAGTGCATCCTTCTTGGCGATTACTTTTTCCATATGTTTTTTCTTATACCTCAAAATACCGGCGAGAGTGTGAAAAATTTTGCAAAAGACTACCATCCGCTAATCATGAATCGGACCCTTGACAGATAGGTGCCTGTCATGCTTTACTTTTGCCGGAAAATAAAGCATCCGGTTATTCAAGATGCAACAGGAAAAAAAATCCTTTCCCCATGATCCGAAGCGGCAAATAGAATAATCCAAAATTTCTTAAGAAGCAAATCATGAAAAAAACCATTGTTCTGTGCTTCATCTTATTGCTCGTCGGCACGCTTGCTTGCGCGCCCACCAATAGTTCCCGTCAGCGTGAGGGTTCCAACGTCGGGCAGGAAACCAATATGACGGTTCAGGACGAAGAGCGCCTGACCAAGGAAGCGCTTCCGAAAATGCTTAAGGATTATCCTCCCGCAAAAAATCAGGAGCTGCAAAAATACGTTTCCGATCTGGGCATGAAAATCGTCCGGACCAATAAGCTGGAAGGGAATCCCTATCATTATAATTTTACGGTTGTGGATGTGGTCGATGTCAATGCGTTTGCGATGCCTGCGGGAACCGTCTTCGTCACAGCGCCGCTGATCGCCATGGCCTCTAATGAAGCGGAA
>CALMWM010000486.1 GCA_937873435.1 uncultured Gallionellaceae bacterium | reverse complement strand
CTGATCCACGGCTATCGGCTTTTGGCCCAGAGCTGGCACGGGAGTAAGAACATGACGAAAAAACCGCCGCAGCGCCCCACAATCGGCCTCGCCCTGGGCAGCGGTTCGGCGCGCGGCCTGGCGCATCTGGGCGTGATCAAGGCGCTGGCGAAAGCAGGAATCGAGGTGGACTTCATCGCCGGTACCAGCATAGGGGCGCTGATCGGGGCGATTCATGCCGCCGGCAAGCTGGATGAGCTGGAAGCCAGGTTTCAGGCTTTCGACTGGAAACAGATGCTTTCCTTCTTCGACGTGGTGCTGCCAAAATCCGGCCTGCTCGACGGCGCCAAGGTCAGCGAACTGGTGCGCGCGCTGATCCGTTCCGACGCCATCGAAACGCTGGCGAAACCCTTTGCAGCCGTGGCGACCGACATCGTCAGCGGCGAGGAGGTGGTCATCCGTAGCGGCGACGTGATCGAGGCGGTGCGCGCCAGCATCTCGGTACCCGGTATTTTCACGCCGGTGCGCAGCAACGGGCGCATCCTGGTGGACGGCGGTCTCACCAACCCGGTGCCGGTGAGCGTGGCCCGCGCGATGGGTGCCGACATCGTGATCGCGGTCGATCTCAACCACCAGATCGTTGCCGGCAAGAACTTCAAGCCGCTGTTGAATACGCCGACCGGTGAAGGCGGCGGGATGCCGGGCAGGTTCTCGCGTTGGGTGGACGATTATCGCTTGTCGATGAACGACCTCAAACAGAAGCTGCTCGCCGGGGATGACCCGGTTTCGGCGCAATTCAGGAAATGGACTTCCCCGGAATCGCTGCCCAGCATCTTCGAAGTGCTGCTGGCCTCGATCAACATCATGGAAACCAGCATCACCCAAACCCGTTTGAGCCTGGATCGTCCTGATATCCTCATCCAGCCGCCGCTGGGCCACATTCGTTTCCTGGAATTCGGCCGTGCCGAGGAGATCATTGCCATCGGCTACGAGCATACCCAGCGGCAACTGGCCGCGCTAGATGTGGATTGGCGTGAGAGAGGGAAATGCTGAACTTGCTGGACATAACGAAACGGCGGCCTGGATGCCGATGTCCTACAGATGACGGGGGGCGATTCAATTTCTCCATAAACGTGAAGAACACCCTCTCCCGCGCTGTCGCGCACCCCTCTCCCGCTTTCGGGAGAGGGGCTGGGGGAGAGGGGAACAGGAAAGAACTGACATGATCGGGCTGTTGCAACGTGTGACCCAAGCGAGCGTCGAAGTGGCGGGGGAAACCGTCGGTGAAATCGGAACGGGCCTGCTGGTGCTGGTCGGCGTGGAAAAGTGCGACGATGCGAGCTGTCCCGCCCATCTGCTGGAGCGGCTGCTGGGCTACCGGGTGTTCCCGGACGAGGCGGGAAGAATGAACCGCAGCCTGCAGGACATCGGCGGCGGCCTGCTGCTGGTTCCGCAATTCACCCTGGCGGCGGACACCCACAAGGGAACCCGCCCGAGCTTTTCCAGTGCCGCCCCGCCGGAAGTGGGCAAGGCCTTGTTCGACGAAATGCTGTGCCTTGCCCGCGAACGCCATCCCCATCACGTTGCCAGCGGGGTGTTCGGCGCGGATATGAAAGTCTCGCTGGTCAATGACGGGCCGGTGACGTTCTGGTTGCAGGTGCATCCGCGAAAAACGTAAGAGGCTACTCTCCCCGTTTATTAATCGACCAATGTAGTCAACATTTCCCCTGAAATGACGTAAATAGTCTTAAGCGCCTCGTTTTGGTGCGTGAACATAAAGCACCATCCCCGCAATACAGGCGCAAGACAGTTGGCATTATCCTTGCATGGAATTAAGTGCAGGGCTAATCGAACGATCAGGAGGTTTATCATGGAAACCGCTAGCCATCACATCCCGATTGCAGGGTACAAAACCATCTATAACGTGGCCGACGTGCAGCGTGCGATGGAGAGTTCCGGCGCGGCGCGCAACGAGTCCCTCCAGTCGTTCTACGAAAAGATGAAGGATAACGGGGGCGTGCGTTTCATCGTCAAGCCTTCTTCGACCGACGGCCTGGACGGCCTGTACGAGTCCTCGCCAAATTTCCGCGAGGTGATCGACGATCTCAGGAAATACATGGCGCTGGCCATCGACGGGGACGAAGCGATGCAGTTCACCCCGATGCTGTTGCTGGGCGATCCGGGGCTGGGCAAGACCCACTTCGCGAAGAGCATGTCCCAAGTGTTGGGAACCTCCTTCGAATTCGTTTCGATGAGTTCGTTGACCGCCGGTTGGATACTTTCCGGCGCTTCGTCGCAGTGGTCCAACGCCAAGCCGGGCAAGGTGGCGCAGTCCCTGATCAACGGCGAATTCGCCAATCCGTTGATCGCGCTCGACGAAGTGGACAAGGCCGGCGGCGATAGCCGTTACGACCCGATGGGCGCCTTGTACGGCTTGCTGGAGCGCGAAACCGCGATTCATTTCAAGGATGAGTTCGTCGACGTGAGCATCGACGCCAGCCATATCCTCTGGGTCGCCACCGCCAACGACGAAAGCAGCATTCCCGAGCCGATTCTCAACCGGATGAACGTTTACGTGATCGACCGGCCGGATTACGACGCCTCGATCAAAATCGCCCGTTCGATTTACCGGGAAATCCTGGAGCAGCATAAATGGGTTTTCGTCGCCGAACCCGACGATGACGTGCTGGATTGCCTGGCGGCGGTGTCGCCGCGCGATATGCGCAAGGTGCTGCTGGATGCCTTCGGCAATGCCAAGCTGGATAAGCGCGATCACCTGCAGGTCAGGGATTTGGACAGCCACAAGATAGCGGCCGGGCGCAAGGGCAGGATAGGATTCTGCCAGTAGCTGGCTTAATGTAGGTTGATGTAGGTTGGGCTGAGGAACGATGCCCAACAGACCTGAATTTCCCTTCAAAACGCCGCATGGCGCTATTCTCGGAGGCGCTACGATTAAAACCGCAATATTCGCAGCTTGCTTGATCTCCTGGAATGTCCGCTGTAAAGTAAGGAAGTAATGCCGGTGTTAAAGGGGGAAATGAATGCTAGCGCTTGCCAAGATTACGGCCAAAGGCCAAACCACCATTCCGCAGGATGTTCGCGCCGCGCTGCACGTGTCGGCGGGCGACCTGATCGCATGGGAAGTCGGCGCGGACGGGACGGCGACTGTGCGCCGGGTTCAGCCGCTGGACATCGAGTACCTGCGCGCCGTCGAAGGCACGCTCAGCGAATGGGCGGGGAGTGCCGACGAGGAAGCTTACCGTGAGCTTTGAACGCTTCACGGTCGTGCGCGTACCATTTCCCTTTACCGACCGCAACGCGACCAAGAACCGCCCCGCGCTGGTGCTTTCCGACGCAGCGGGATTCAATACGCTGGCCGGACATTCCGTGATGGTCATGATTACCTCGCAGAGCAACGCCCCCTGGCCGCTCGATTGCCCGCTCGGCGACCTTGCTGCTGCTGGCTTGCCCGCACCGTCCAAGGTGCGCTTCAAGCTCTTTACGCTCGATCATCGCCTGGTGCGGGGAGAACTCGGCAAACTCTCGCCTGCCGACGCGCAGCAAGTTCGCGCGGGGCTGACCAAATTGCTGGCTGGCGCAGCATGATTTTGCCAGCGCCGTCGGAATGCTCAACAAGGCGGGTTTGGTAGGAGCGACCTCCTGGTCGCGATCAGCAAAATTTCGCGACTAGGCGTTCTTGCAAGGCACCAGTAAAGTAGGGCGCATTAGGCGTAGCCGTAATGCGCCGTATGTTTCATTCGGCGCAATACCCTTCGGGGATTGCGCCCTACCGCGCTACGCGGACTCATTTGGCGCCCCTCGTTTCTGGACTGGATCGATTGGTTCAATTGCCTTGGCATCCTGATTGAAGGCTAGCAGCAGTGTGTCACCGACTACTCTAGCTGCAACCAAACGCTCAATCGTTTGGGCGTCGAGAGACCTCGCATGAAAGGCGGACAGGAACTCTAAAAAGGCTCCAAGAATCTCTTCGTATTCATCCTCTGATACGTTGGTTTGAATCAAAAGTTTGAATCGAAGGCCCGGCTCAGCTTCTGCTAGGACTGAGAAGACGAGGGAGTACGGTTGCTCCTTTGTGATTTTTCCAGATGAACCGAACAACGTGATAGTGGGCGCCGATGGTCCTATTACTTTCTCTCGAAGCTTCTGAAATCCCTGCTTCAACAGGTTGTAGTGATCTTTCCCCATCTCTTTCAGAAAACCGTCGAAGTACGATTTGCTGATATAGACGATGACCGCCGTAGGAAGTAGCCATTCCAACGCTGCAAACGGCCCCCCGTTTTTTCGTGACTTGATCTGAAGATCCAAGCCTTCACAGGAAATAACCTGAGTGAACCCGGAAAAAACTTCCGAAGGAACTGACTCTGTGTGGATTAGCGCGATATGGGGCTGGTGCATAGGTGCTACCTATGAGGCATAACGTAAAAGTGAGGGGGGCGCGACGTGTCCTTATCGCGGCGCGTCCACTCGACTGCCGGGTTGGGTATACGGCTCATATCAACCCAAGTAACTGCGACATCCCAATTCCACCCAGGATAAATGGCCACGCACTTAATGGAACCCACATAAAAGTATGCGGCGCATGTCTCTTGGCCTTTAGAAACTCGATGAGTTGCTCGGACATCGGCTTGATCTGTATGAAATAAGGCTTCTGCACATGTTGTTCACAACTGTCGTGAGCTTGTTCTTCAGTTATCCGTAGTGCAGGGAAACGACGGACGAGATATTGAAGAATGAGAGCAGCGAGAACTAAAGCGGGCCCGTTGATCTGGTGGTTTGAAAGACTTCCATGAAATACTAATTTATTTGCAGCCATCCCTGTCGCGGCCGTTGCGATAGGCAGGGCTAACGCCAAGTAACCCTTTCCGGTCAAATGGATCAAAGGCTGCCTCCT
>CALMWM010000485.1 GCA_937873435.1 uncultured Gallionellaceae bacterium | reverse complement strand
GGCGGATCGCGCCGATCCGCCAGCCAACCGCCGTCCCGGCGGGAAAGGTCGTGGCCGCTCATCCAATCGCGAAAGTCATCCTTGGGATAATCGGGATCACGATGAACAGGCGTAGACGCCAGCAGTTTCCCGGCTACAACCATCATTGCATGGTACGAATAATAGAAACGCAAGTCGTCCACACGAGGATACGAGCCATGAGAGTGTCGAGTATTGCCATCTTTGAATATCTTGCGCCGGTGGCGCTCATCTTCATCCCAGCGGGCGCTACCGGAACACTTCCAATCGCCTCTAATCACCTGCAATGCAAGCCGTTCAATGGCAGCTTGCGACAGTGCGAAGCACTCCCCAAGAGGCGCAAACCAGTATGGCCCCATGTCGATGCCGAAAGAGAAACGATCCACCTCGCTGTCGGGGCCGATGCTCCTTTCCGTGCGCCGATAAGATTTCGATTCGACTGGGGGGAAGGGGGAAGCATTGACGCTCGCCAGGCGTTGCCGCAAGTTCTCATCCGTTGCCAAAACCCCGGCGTCCAACAGCGCAGATATTGTCCGTTTTGCGAATTCCAGAATGAGGACATGAGGTTCATCGGCGAAGGTCAGTTCCTTCAAAAAGTCGATATGTGCGGCAACAATATCCGGGCGTTCTTTCGCGGCACGCGCCAACCCGATCAACAGCCATTGGCGGCCATGCAAGTCATAAAAGTGTAGGTGGGCGTCAAAGAAGACGTTGGATGATGAGCCGTTCGCGAGCGCGACGAGATGGCCGAGCGTTTTTGCTTGGCCGAGCGTACAGAGTGCGCGCACCACGTGCGCCGCCTCCCAACGCAAACCGGCTTGGGGCGCGGCAAGGCAACCCCAGATGTACCCCGCGACCGAAGCTTCAATGTCGGCTGGCGGCGCAAGCTTAGGCGACCACGGGCCGTCGCCATCCCTATCCTCCAGAACGACATCAAATAGATCGAGGCCGAACGAAAGCGCGTCCAGCGCTTCGATCTGCATCAGTTTTACCGCGAGAAGCCCTACCAACGAGAATAAGCGGCCTGCGCCGACAACTTCAGTTGCTTCGCCTATGGCGCCAAGAATCACATCCACCAACTCACCTTCCGAAATGCCGGACAACTCGTAGGCAGTTTTGAAAGGGAGCATTTCATAATACCGGTTCCTGGTAATGCCCATGCTGAATCGCCGACAGAAGGTCTTTACTGTCCGGGCAAGAGCAGGCTTGACGGAGAGCCTGTTTTTCCAGTTTTCCGGTAACTGTTCCAGCAAGTAGCGCAGGTGATAGAGATCGAAGGCGCTTATGTCCGCAATGGCGGCAATGAATTCGGCTTCTTGGCCGATATTCACGCGGCGGTACGCCTCTTTGAAGAAATCCTCATGGTAGAGCGGTGGCTCGAAGCCTTTGAATCTTTGATGTGCCTGGGAAATGTCATTGGCGTCCGTAAGATCAAGCTCTTCGAAGACCTTGTTCCAGTCACCTTCATCCCGGCTCTGGCGAATGGCGGGACGATTCCCCGCATCTCCATGCTCCAGCGATTCGCGGGATTGCTCTTCGCGCTCACAAAAGTCGATGCGTTCATCAAGTTCGGTGAATGCCATGTCGCGCTCGACCAAAATAGCCTTCAGCCTACGCCAGATGTCGGCGCTCTGTGGTTCAAGCGTCATGTGGCGATAGGTAAATTTTGTCGCGGCGTCTTTTTCAGCCTTGTTGTCGCAATCCGCCAGAACACGCTTGAGCAAGGAAGGTTTGTCCCATTGGGCACTGAAGCCGATTAGTGCCAGAGCAAGTTTGGGATCGAGACCGCCACGTTCGACCAGGAAGTTGACCGCAATTGGCAATATTTTCTCAACCCATCCAAAATCCCGATCTCGCCAGCGGCTGAGGATTGCCGGGGATGACTTTCCGCATAGCCCGGAAATCGCCTTGACGGTGGACTCCCAATCAAAATGCTTGTCGCGGACGACATATTCGTAGGTCAATTCCGCACAACGCGCGAGCCGGTACGCGATTTCTGGTGCAGGTCTGTTTTGGGAGGCGGCACGGTCGGCCAAGTCCAG
>CALMWM010000484.1 GCA_937873435.1 uncultured Gallionellaceae bacterium | reverse complement strand
CCAAAATCTCGATAGCCATGACCAAGGCGTTCATTGCCGTCAACGGCGGCCAGGGCGCGGCCTCGGCGCGTGTGCGTGAACTGGTGGCGGAGTTGACCGATTCCTCGGTGCGGGCCTTGATGCGCCGCCAGCCCAACGGCGGCACCTTCCATATCGAAGACATCCAGGACCAGGTCGAGCTGGCGCTGATGCGTTCCGGCGAGCATGACGTGGCGCGCGCCTACGTGCTGTACCGCGAGGAGCAGACGCGCAAGCGCGTCAGCCAGAAAACTGGCGAGACGCCCGCCCATACCGTCCTGGTGGTGGTAAACGGCGTCCAGAAGCCGCTCGACATGGCATGGCTCAACGGTCTGCTGGCCTCCGCGTGCGCCGGCTTGGGCGACGCGGTCAGCCCCGAGCCGATTCTCGCCGCCACCCTGAAAAATCTCTACGACGGCGTGGCCATCGAAGAAGTCGGCAAATCGGCGATTCTTTCCGCCCGCGCGCTGATCGAAAAAGACCCGGCCTACGGCTACGTCACCGCGCGCCTGCTGCTCAACACCGTGCGCCACGAAGTGCTGGGCGAGGAAGTGCCGCAGTCGGCAATGGAAACCCGCTATGCCACGTATTTCCCCGAGTACATCAAGGAGGGCGTGGCAGCCGAGTTGCTCGACGAGCGCCTCGCGAGTTACGACCTGAAACTCCTCGGCATGGCGCTGGACGCCTCGCGCGATTTGCAGTTCCAGTACCTCGGCCTGCAAACCCTCTACGACCGCTATTTCCTGCACATCGAAGAGCGCCGCATCGAGCTGCCGCAAGCCTTTTTCATGCGCGTGGCGATGGGCCTCGCGCTCAACGAAATCGACCGCGAAGCGCGCGCCATCGAGTTCTACAATCTGCTTTCCAGCTTCGATTTCATGAGCTCGACACCGACCCTGTTCAATTCCGGTTCGCGCCGCAGCCAGCTTTCCTCCTGCTACCTCACCACCGTCTCCGACGACCTCGACGGCATCTATGAAGCGATCAAGGAAAACGCCTTGCTCTCCAAGTTCGCCGGCGGCCTGGGCAACGACTGGACCTCGGTGCGCGCGCTGGGTAGCCGCATCAAGGGCACCAACGGCAAATCGCAAGGCGTGGTGCCGTTCCTCAAGGTGGTCAACGACACCGCCGTGGCGGTCAACCAGGGCGGCAAGCGCAAGGGCGCGGTGTGCGCCTACCTGGAAACCTGGCACCTCGACATCGAGGAATTCATGGAGTTGCGCAAGAACACCGGCGACGACCGCCGCCGCACCCACGACATGAATACCGCCAACTGGATTCCCGACCTGTTCATGAAGCGGGTAATGGAAAGCGGCGACTGGACCCTGTTCAGCCCCAACGACGTACCCGACCTGCACGACAAGTGGGGCAAGGCCTTCGAGGAAGCCTACTGTGCCTATGAAGCCAAGGCCGACCGCGGCGATCTCAAGCTGTTCAAGCGGATGCCGGCGCTGCAACTGTGGCGCAAGATGCTCACCATGCTGTTCGAAACCGGCCACCCCTGGCTCACCTTCAAGGACCCGTGCAACGTGCGCAGCCCGCAGCGCCACGTCGGCACCGTGCATAGCTCGAACCTGTGCACCGAGATTACCCTCAACACCAACGAGCACGAAATCGCGGTGTGCAACCTCGGATCGGTGAACCTGGCGGCGCATATCCGCCCCAGCGAAGACGGCCACGGCGGCACGCTGGACATCGACAAGCTCAAGCGCACCGTCCGAACCGCGATGCGCATGTTGGACAACGTCATCGACATCAACTATTACGCCGTCGCCAAGGCCCGCAACGCCAACCTCAAGCACCGTCCGGTGGGCATGGGCATCATGGGCTTCCAGGATTGCCTGCACCAGTTGCGCCTGCCTTACGCCAGCAGCGAAGCGGTCGAATTCGCCGACCGCAGCATGGAGGCCGTGGCCTATTACGCCTACTGGGCATCCAGCGAGCTGGCCGAAGAACGCGGCCGTTATTCCACCTTCGACGGTTCCCTGTGGGATCAGGGCATCCTGCCGCACGAAACCAACGCCTTGCTGCGCGAAGAGCGCGGCGGCTACCTGGAAACCGACGAATCGGTCTCCCTCGATTGGGAAGCGCTGCGCCGCCGCATCCAGCAGCACGGGATGCGCAATTCCAACTGCCTGGCGATTGCGCCGACCGCGACCATCGCCAATATCGTCGGCGTGTCGCCCTCGATCGAGCCGACCTACCAGAACCTCTACGTCAAATCCAACCTCTCCGGCGAATTTACCGTGGCGAACCAATACCTGGTCGACGACCTCAAACGGGAAGGTCTGTGGGACGAAGTGATGATGGCCGACCTCAAGTATTTCGACGGCAGCATGGCGCGCATCGACCGGGTGCCGGTGCATCTGCGCAACCTCTATGCCACCGCCTTCGAAATCGACCCGCAATGGCTGGTGGAAGCCGGCTCGCGCCGCCAGAAGTGGATCGACCAGTCGCAAAGCCTGAACATCTACCTGGCTTCGCCCTCCGGCAAAAAGCTCGACGAGACCTACAAGCTGGCTTGGCTGCGCGGCCTGAAAACCACCTATTACCTGCGCAGCCTGGGCGCCACCCATGCCGAGAAATCCACGGTGCAGGGCGGGGCGCTGAACGCGGTGCCGGTCGACGGCGAATTGCCCAAGGCTTGCTCGATTGACAATCCCGAGTGCGAGGCCTGCCAGTAAGCAGGACTCACGCATGGGATTGCGGCGTAGGCTAACTTGCGCAGCAAGTTAAGCCCCAGCGGGCGGCCGAAACCACAATCCCGAGTGCGAGGCCTGCCAGTAACACGAATCCCCCCTCTCCCGCCAGCGGGAGAGGGGCCGGGGGAGAGGGAACCCCGCCCCGGAGAAATCAATTAAACGTTGTCACCGAATAACGAGGAGAAACACAACCATGCTGAATTTCGAAGACGCCACCTCCGCCAAGCCCGCCGCCCCGCGCGCCGCCATCCCGGCCGCGCCGATCGCGGCCGCCGAGCCGGTTTCCGCCGCGCTCACCGGCATCCACGACACGCGCCGCATCCGCGCCGAAGACAAGTCCATCATCAACGGTAAAGCCGACGTCAACCAACTGGTGCCGTTCAAGTACAAATGGGCCTGGCAGAAATACCTCGACGCCTGCGCCAATCACTGGATGCCGCAGGAAGTGAACATGAACCGCGACATCGCGCTGTGGAAAGACCCCAACGGCCTGACTGAAGACGAGCGCCGCATCGTGATGCGCAACCTTGGTTTCTTCTCCACTGCGGATAGCCTGGCGGCCAACAACATCTCGCTCGGCACCTACCGCCACATCACCGCGCCGGAATGCCGCCAGTACCTGCTGCGCCAAGCCTTCGAGGAGGCCATCCACACCCACGCCTACCAGTACATCGTCGAGAGCCTGGGCCTGGACGAAGGCGAGATCTTCAACGCCTACCACGAGATTCCCAGCATCCGCGCCAAGGACGAGTTCCTGCTGCCCTTCATCGACGCCCTGGCCGACCCCAACTTCAAGACCGGCAGCCACGAGGCCGACCAGACCTTCCTGAAGTCCCTGATCGCCTTCGCCTGCATCATGGAAGGCCTGTTCTTCTACGTCGGCTTCGTGCAGATCCTGGCCATGGGCCGGCAGAACAAGATGACCGGCGCCGCCGAGCAGTACCAGTACATCCTGCGCGACGAGTCCATGCACTGCAATTTTGGCATCGACATGATCAACCAGCTCAAGCTGGAGAATCCCGGCCTGTGGACCCCGGAATTCCGCACCGAACTGAAGGCCATCTTCATGAAGGCGGTCGAACTGGAATACGCCTACGCCGAAGACACCATGCCGCGCGGCGTGCTCGGCCTGAACGCGCCGCAGTTCAAGGAATACCTGCGCTTCATCGCCAACCGCCGCGCCACCCAGATCGGCCTGGATGAACTGTTCCCCGGCGCGAACAACCCGTTCCCCTGGATGGCCGAGATGATCGATTTGAAGAAGGAGAAGAACTTCTTTGAAACCAGAGTCACCGAATACCAGACGGGTGGTGCGTTGAGCTGGGACTAACACCTCGGACACAGGGGGGTCAGGTATAACAACCGGCCTCAGGGCGAAAATAATTCGAGCCTGACCCCTTTAGATTTTGCATGTAATCAACAAGGACGACCCTAATCTCTCTGCTGCAACACAGCGCTATTTGGCGCGACTTCATGGGCAGCTCGACGCTCAATTCAAGGCAAAACCGATGTCGAACGACATGGATAGCCCGAATTGCATCGAGATGGAGATAGAGCTTCTCATCGTCATCGATAGCGATGGCAAATTAGTCGATGTCGAGATCAGATCGGATGAAATACCAGACCCGCATGGCCAGGGCAAACAAGCGAGGGAATATCTGTTGCAGACATTGAAGGCCGTTTCGCCGCTCCCAACCTTTCCTGAGAACTCCTTCGCGGGCTCTCAGCGCATGGGCATTCCTATCCAGCAGCTTGTTCCATGCCGTGGAGAACTCGTCAGACGCAAGTTCCTTGAGCAGCATGGCGGGCCATCAAACATCATTGAGACAAATAAACACTGAACGACTCATGCCCTGATGACAGAGGTGCTAATTCGAGCCTGGCGCCTTTAATTATCCTCGCCATACGACATCAGAGAGAACAAGGTCATACCGACAGTTGAAGTCGCTTCGAAACGTATGTTGGTCCACCCGATTGCTCTTGCGCCCGCACGAAACAAATCAAGCCTGCCCCGTTAGATACACTTTAAGTCGCCCTGGACCCAGTTGCCGTAATTTCTGTTAGCCGTGCCTCGTTAATTTAACGAGGCATTCTTGCCGCCCACGGCGTAGGAAAACGAACTGGATTGGGTGCCACTACCGGGGTAATTGGCATTGTCCGAGGAGTTGTAGTAATAGGCGTAGCCACTGGTACAGGTACCCGGAGATGGTTGGCAGTGGGGAAAGGCTGCATACGCATATTTCCATACACGTCAACCGCACCGGTGTTAGCAATTGCTTGGCCGATGCCCGACATGGCAATTACAAGCACGATTGATTTGAGCTTCATTTGACGACTCCCTT
>CALMWM010000483.1 GCA_937873435.1 uncultured Gallionellaceae bacterium | reverse complement strand
TGACTTTCGGCATGCTCCCCGAACTCGACCATCTGGGCCGCCCCAAGGCGTTTTACGGCGAAAGCATCCACGACCGTTGCTATCGGCGGCCATTTTACGACCAGGGAAAATTCGCCAAGACCTTCGACGACGAGGGCGCGCGCAACGGCTGGTGTTTGTTCGAACTGGGCTGCAAGGGGCCGACTACCTACAATGCCTGCGCCACCACCAAGTGGAACCAGGGCGCCAGCTTCCCGATCGAATCCGGCCACGGCTGCCTGGGCTGCTCCGAGCCGGATTTCTGGGATGCGGGCAGCTTTTACCGGGCATTGTCGGCGCCGATCAGCCCGCTGGGCGAGGTTGCCGCAGCAGCAGTCGCGGTGGGAGCGGCCGTCGGTGCCGCGGTAGCGCTGAACAACCGCAGCAGCAAGGCCGATGCCAAAAAGCGCCATCAGCCCGCCACGCTGACCGACCTGGAGAAAAAATCATGAGCGACATGGCACTGCTGATCTGGGCGCGCGGCACCGGCTTCCAACTGGCGCTGGGGATATTCCTGTTGGGAATGGTGCTGCGCGCATTCGAAATCTTCAGCCTGGGCAGGAAGCCGGATTTGTCGGAAGCCCGGGAAAGCACCCCCGGCTCCGGCTGGCGTACCGTCTGGTCGCGCAGCATTCCCCATGCTTCGACTTGGCAGCGCACCCCCGCCACCATCGTGCTGGGCTATGTGTTTCACCTGGGATTTTTCATCACCCTAGCGCTATTCATCCCCCACATCCAGATCGCGCGCAGCACCCTGGGGATTTCCTGGCCCGGCCTGCCAACCCCGCTGGTGGATGCGACCGCGCTGATCAGCATCGTCGCGCTGATCGGGGTGATCGTCCATCGCCTGCGCGACCCGGTGCGACGCTTCCTGTCGGTGTTCGAGGATTACTTCACCGTCGCGCTGACCCTCTTGCCCCTGCTGACCGGCTACCTGGCTTTCCATCACCAGCTGCTGCCCTACACCCTGATGCTGGCCGTGCACATCCTCAGCGTCGAACTGCTGCTGGTATTCATGCCCTTCACCAAACTGGCCCACTTCGCCACGCTGTTCGCGGCACGCTGGTACAGCGGCGATCTTGCGGCGCACAAGGGGGTGGCATCATGAGCTTCGAGGCACGAACAAAGGAGGCGTCATCATGAGCGCATCGTTCGAACGCGGTTACAACGTCCTCAAGGAAATGATCGACGCGCCGATTGCCAGCTACCTGTCGAGTTGCGTGCGCTGCGGGATGTGCGCTTCGGCCTGCCTGTTCTTCACCGAGACCGGCAACCCGAAATACACCCCCATCCACAAAATCGAGCCGTTGCGCAAGGTGTGGCGGCGGGAATACACCCTGATCGGCAAGCTCGCCTCCTGGCTGGGCCTGGCCAAACCGCTGACCAACGAAGACCTGGCGAACTGGCAGGAGCTGCTGTACGACAGTTGCACCCTGTGCGGGCGCTGTAGCATGGTCTGCCCGGTAGGCAACGACATCGCCTACATGGTGCGCAAATCCCGCGAAGGAATGGCAATTTCAGGTCATGCCCCGGCCGGGGTGGTCGCCGCCACCCAGCGCACCATCGAAATCGGCAGCCCGATGGGGGTGCGCCTGCCCGCCGTGAAAGTCCAGATCAAGCACCTGGAACAGGAAACCGGGCTGGAAGTCCCGCTGGACAAGGAAGGCGCCGAATACATGGTGCTGTTGTCGTCGATGGAAATCATCAATTTCCCTGAGTACCTGAGCGCCATTGCCCGCATCTTCCACCAGGCCGGCAAGAGCTGGACGATTTGCTCCGAGGCTTTCGAGGCCACCAATAGCGGCATCCAGATCGGAGTTGGCGACCTCGCGCGGGAAATCCTGATGCGCATCGTCGACGGTGCGGAAAAACTCAAGGTCCGGACCGTGATCAGCCCCGAGTGTGGCCACGCCTTTACCGCGCTGCGCTGGGACGGGCCGAACCTGATCGGCAGGCCGTATGCCTTCAAGGTGCAGCACATCCTCGAAGTGCTGGACGAGTTGCGCATCGCCGGCAAGCTGAAGACCGAAGGGTTCGAAGAAGCCCGCCTGACCTACCACGACCCCTGCCAGATCGCCCGGCGCGGCGGGGTGGTGGAACAACCGCGCAACCTGCTCAAGATGGTAGCGAAAGACTTCGTCGAAATGAGCGATGCCGGCGCCATGAACTGGTGTTGCGGCGGCGGCGGCGGGGTGAGCGCCAATACCGACGCGGATGAAATCCGCCTCAAAGCCTTCAAGCGCAAGAAAGCCCAGCTCGACGAACTCGGCCCGGTAACCCTGGTGACCGCCTGCGCCAATTGCCGCATCGTCATGGAAGAAGGTCTGGAGCAGTACCAGATGGATGTGCCGGTGGTGGGTCTGACCGAAACCATCGCCGCGCATTTGGCCCTATCGCCACAAATTACCCCCCCTCTCCCTAACCCTCTCCCGCTTGCGGGAGAGGGAACAATCGCCCTATCTCCCTCTGGGAGAGAGTTGGCGGGAGAGCAACCGGGGGAGAGGGAAAAACCATGACGATCAGCAACGACAGCGAATTCAAGGCCGCGTTGAGCGCGCTTCCCATTGCGCAGCAACGCTTGGTGGCGGCGCGCTTTGTCGAAAGCGTGCTCTCCGTCAGCAAAGACCCCAGGATCGGCAACGCGCTCCTGGCTGCCCAGCGGGCGGACATCGGCGCAGCGGAACTGGCCGCGGCATTCCATGCTGCGCGCTCCGCCAGCGTGGAAAGCTATACCCCTTGCGGCAAGGAGGCCGACTGGCTGTGCCAGGCTGGGCACTTCGTCGCCAAGGCGGCGCTGAACAGCGTCATGCCCGCCGCGCAAGGCGCCAACCTGGCTTGGGATGCGGCAATGAATGCGCGCATGGCGCGCGCCAGCGAAACCATCGCCAGGGGCGAAGGCAACGACAACCAGGAAGCGGAACGGCAATACCGCATTCTCAGCGAATTCCTAACGGTCATGGCGAATCGCCTCTCTGGATAATGAAAAGGCTATCCGCCAAGACCGTTTCCCTCACCCCTGCCCTCTCCCAGAGGGCGAGGGGGATGAAGTCTCGCTTCGCGAGTTTCACAGTAACGCAAAGGGGCAACCATGAGTGAAAAGCAACGTGTCGTCGTCGACCCTGTGACCCGCATCGAGGGCCATCTGCGCATCGAGGCGGAAACCGATGCCAACGGCGTCATCACCCAGGCTTCCAGCGCCGGCACCATGGTACGCGGCATCGAGTTGGTGATGCGCGGCCGCGACCCGCGCGACGCCTGGGCCTTCGCCCAGCGCATCTGCGGCGTATGCACGCTGGTGCATGGCATCGCCGCGGTACGTTCGGTCGAGGACGCGCTGAAATACCCTATTCCGCCCAACGCCCAGCTGATCCGCAACCTGATGATAGGCGCGCAATACATCCACGACCACGTGATGCATTTCTATCACCTCCACGCGCTCGATTGGGTGGACGTGGTTTCCGCATTGCAGGCCGACCCGAAAAAAACTTCCGAACTGGCGCAAAGCCTGAGCCCTTACGCCAAATCCTCGCCAGGGTATTTTTCCGACGTGCAGAAGAAGGTCAAAGGTTTCGTCGAGTCCGGGCAACTGGGCATTTTCGCCAACGGCTACTGGGGCCACCCGGCCTACAAGCTGCCGCCGGAAGCCAACCTGATGGCGGTGGCGCATTACCTCGACGCACTGGTCTGGCAGCGCGACGCCGCACAGCTCCACACCATCTTCGGCGGCAAGAATCCTCATCCCAATTTCGTGGTGGGCGGGGTGCCCTGCGCCATCAGCATCCATCCCGAGCATCAGGTACCGCACTTTCGCGGCGGCGGCAACGGCAGCGGCGCAACCGCGGTCAATCTGGTTGGGCTGGAGCGCGTCAAGAACATCATTACCCTGATGCGCGATTTCGTCGATCAAGTGTATGTCCCGGACACCCTGGCGATTGCCGGCTTCTACAAAGACTGGGCTGCTCAGGGGGAAGGCGTGGGCAATTTCATGACCTACGGCGAATTCCCCGAAAAGGGTTTCGGCGATCCCGCCAGCAATCTGGTACCTGCCGGCGTGATCCTCAATCGCGATTTGTCGCAGATTCATCCCGTCGATCTCAACGCGGAAGACCAGATCCAGGAATTCGTCAGCCACGCCTGGTACGATTACAGCGTCGGCAAGGACAAGGGCCTGCATCCCTATCAGGGCGAAACCACCCTCAACTACACCGGCCCGAAACCGCCCTACCAGCATCTGGATACCAATGCCGCCTATTCCTGGCTCAAGTCGCCGCGCTGGAAAGGCCAGGCGGTGGAAGTCGGGCCGCTGGCGCGGGTGCTGATGATGTATGCCAAAGGCCACGCCCAGACCAGGGAACTGGTGGGAATGACCCTGAAAAAACTCGACCTGCCGGTCGCCGCGCTGTATTCAACCCTGGGGCGCACCGCCGCGCGCACGCTGGAAACCAAGATCATCGCCGACGCGATGCAGGGCTGGTACGACAACCTGATCGCCAACATCAAGGCAGGCGACCTCAGCACCTTCAATGAAATCCTGTGGGAACCCTCCTCATGGCCGGCAGAAGCCAAAGGCGTGGGCTACATGGAAGCGCCGCGCGGCGCGCTGGCGCACTGGATCGTCATCAAGGATCAGAAAATCGACA
>CALMWM010000482.1 GCA_937873435.1 uncultured Gallionellaceae bacterium | reverse complement strand
TCGTCGATCAGGTCGATGGCCTTGTCGGGCAGGAAGCGGTCGGTGATGTAGCGGTGCGACAATTCCGCCGCAGCGATGATCGCCGGGTCGGTGATGTCGACGCCGTGGTGCAACTCGTATTTCTCCTGCAAGCCGCGCAGGATCGCGATGGTGTCCTCGACGCTGGGCTCGTCCACCAGCACTTTCTGGAAGCGCCGTTCCAGCGCGGCGTCCTTTTCCACGTATTTGCGGTATTCGTCCAGCGTGGTCGCGCCGATGCAGTGCAGTTCGCCGCGCGCCAGGGCGGGCTTGAGCATATTGCCGGCATCCATCGCGCCTTCCGCCTTGCCGGCGCCGACCATGGTATGCAGCTCGTCGATGAACAGGATGATTCGCCCCTCGTCCTGGGCGACCTCTTTCAGCACATTCTTCAGGCGCTCCTCGAATTCGCCGCGATACTTGGTGCCGGCCAGCAACCCGGCCATATCGAGCACCAGCACGCGCTTGTTTTTCAGGGTTTCCGGCACCTCGCCGTTGATGATGCGCTGCGCCAGCCCCTCGACGATGGCGGTCTTGCCCACGCCGGGTTCGCCGATCAGCACCGGGTTGTTCTTGGTGCGCCGTTGCAACACTTGAATGGCGCGGCGGATTTCGTCGTCGCGCCCGATTACCGGGTCGAGCTTGCCGAGGCGGGCGCGCTCGGTCAGGTCGAGAGTGAATTTTTTCAGCGCCTCGCGCTGTCCTTCGGCTTCCGGGTTCTGCACATTCTCGCCGCCGCGCACCGCGTTGATCGCCTGTTCCAGCGCGGCGCGATCCAGCCCGTGCTCCTTCAGCAGGCGCCCGGTCTCGCTCTTGTCGGCGGCCAGCGCCAGCAGGAACATTTCCGAAGCGATGAACTGATCGCCGCGTTTCTGCGCTTCCTTGTCGGTGACATTCAGCAGGTTGCCCAAATCGCGCGACACCGTTACGTCGCCGCCGTGGCCTTCCACCTTGGGCAAACGCTCAATGGCCTTGTGCAAGGCCGGCTTCAACGCGCCGACATTGGCCCCGGCACGTTGCAGCAAAGACACCGTGCCACCGTCGTCCTGGCCAAGCAAGGCCAGCAGCAGATGCTGCGCTTCGATGAACTGGTTGTCCTGCCCAACTGCCAGGCTTTGGGCATCGCTGATGGCCTGCTGAAATTTGGTGGTGAGTTTGTCCATGCGCATCGTGCTGTCCTTTCGAAAATTGCTCAGATACCCTCCAAGATGGGGCAGGCCGGGTACTTTTCAAGTAGGGATTTTCTCCACAAAACCTGACGATTCAACTAAACTTCACTCCATAAACGCTCTTGGGAGAAAACATGTTCAATCCGGCCGATTTAACCCAGCCCCGCATCGAAGACCCGATCGCGCTGGAGGAATACAAGGACGTCCTGGGCGATCTCGCGCCGAAAATCGAACAGGACATCGCCCGCCTCAAGCACGCGCCGGACGACCGCGCGATCATCGCCAACCTGTTCCGCGCAGTACACAACATCAAGGGCGATGCGGCGCTGTGCAAGGTCAGAATGGGCGTGATCATCGCCCACCCCATCGAGAACCTGCTCGGACGTTTGCGCGAAGGCCAACTGCAATTCACCGAAATGCTGGGCGAGGCCATCCTGGTCGCGGTAGACAGGCTGGAACTGGCGGCGGAATCCCTGATCGCCGGCAAGTCAATAGCGCATCTGCGCCTGGTCGAACTGGCACAAGGGCTTGAGAAATTGAACGATGCCGCGCCGGATCAGATGAACGATGTGGCCAGCGACGTGATCCAGGCAGTGACGGGATTCCATCCGCCGATGGCCAAGACGGCGGCTGCCGAAAAGAAACCCGCCGCGCCGCGTGCCGCCCCCAGCCAATCCACCGACCTGCGTTTTTTCCACACGCTGGCGCATCGCTTCGAAATCCGCTCGCCGCATTTCAAGGGGCGCACCGCCCGTAACACCCGCCTCGCGCTGGAAACCAACCAGGCAGCCGGCCGCTTGGTCGACCCGGTGCAATTGCAGGCCGCCATTTACATGCACGATGTCGGGATGATGTTCCTGCCGGAAATCGTCTGGCTCAAGGTGGGTCAACTGACGCCGGACGACAAGAAAACCCTCGCGCTCCATCCCAGCTACGGCGCCGGCCTGCTGGAACGCATGGTCGGCTGGAAGGAAGCCGCCGAAATCGTCTCGCAACACCATGAAATGCCCGACGGGGCAGGCTATCCCGCCGGACTCAAAAGCGACCAGATCTGCCCGGGCGCGAAAATCCTCGCGATGGTCGACGCCTTCGAATCGGTCATGCTGAAACACAGCCACCGCGGCCATAGCCGTTCGATGCTGCGCGCCATTGCCGAGATCAACGCCTGCGACAACCAGTTTGCACCGGAGTGGGTGGAGCCATTCAATAGCGTGGTGCGCAGGATGATCGAAACCTGAGCAGCCTTATTTTTTTCCGCGTCATTTCATGAGAATCAAAACCCTCACCGCCGTTATCGCCGTTTCGCTGTCGCTGGCTTTCCTGCTGCTCGCCTATGTGCTGCTGCAAATCCGCCTGGACAGCCAGTTGAATCCGCATCAATCCTATCTGCTGCAATGGGCGATCAACATCGTCGGCGCCGCCTTTTTCGTGATCCTGCTGATCGGCAGCTATATCCGGCGTACCATCGTCGCCCCGGTCGTGCAGTTGGTCGAACACGCCGACCAGGTCGCCGCCGGCAACTATGCCGCACGCACCGACATTCAGGCCCGCAACGAACTGGCGGCGCTGGCCGTCGGCTTCAACGAGATGTCCGCAGCCATCGAGCGCGACATCGCCGAACGCAAGCGGGTCGAGGCAGATTTGCTGGAAGCCAAGAATGCGCTCGAAGCGCTGGCACACCTTGACGGCCTCACCGGCCTGCCCAACCGCCGCCGCTTCGACGACCAAATGGAAAAAGAGTGGCGCCGCACCCAACGCGCCCAGCAACCGCTGGCCGTGTTGATGATGGACATCGACTACTTCAAGGGCTACAACGACCACTACGGCCACGGCGGCGGTGACGAATGCCTGAAGCAGGTCGCCGCTGCGCTGGCCCATATGCCGGCCCGCCCCGGCGATCTGGTGGCGCGCTACGGCGGCGAGGAATTCGTCGCGATTCTCCCGGCGACAGAACTGGAAGGCGCGCTCCAGGCTGCCGAACGCCTGCGCGGCCAAGTCGAAAAACTGGCGCTCCCCCACGAACGCTCCCAGGCCGCCGCTCACGTCACCGTCAGCATCGGCTGCGCCAGCATGACGCCTACTCTGGAGTGCACGCCGAACCAATTACTCGAAGCCGCCGACCGTATGTTGTACCAGGCAAAAACCCAAGGCCGCAACCGGGTTTGCGGCTGACCCTCAAAATTCTTGTGAATTTTTTTAATAGTGTTGCATCCGACATGCCCTCATCCCCAGCCCTTCTCCCGTCTGCGGGAGAAGGGAGAAAAGCCCCTCGCCCGCAGGCGGGAGAGGGGGTGGGGTGAGGGCGTTTGACAAGCATTCATAGGCTAGAACATCAACAACCAGGGAATATTCCATGAACCTGACCGCTGCGCTCGAAGCAAACATTACCGTCGCCCTGGCCGAGGATCTCGGCAGCGGCGACCTGACCGCCCAACTGATTCCCGCCTGGGAAACCGCCCGCGCCACGGTGATCAGCCGCGAAGCGGCGACGCTGTGCGGCACTGCCTGGTTCGAGGGGTGTTTCAAAAAACTGGATAAAACCGTCGACATCCGCTGGCTGGCCCGCGACGGCGACAGTGTCGCGCCCAACCAGATCCTCTGCGAAATCCGCGGCAATGCGCGCGCGATGCTGAGTGCCGAGCGTCCGGCGCTGAATTTCCTGCAAACCCTCTCGGCCACCGCCGGCAACGCCCGCCGTTGCGCCGATGCGGTCGCCGGCACCAAGGCGCTGATCATGGATACCCGCAAGACCCTGCCGGGCCTGCGCCTCGCCCAGAAATACGCGGTCAAGACCGGCGGCGGCGCGAACCAGCGCACCGGGCTCTACGACGGCATCCTGATCAAGGAAAACCACATCGTCGCCGCCGGCGGCATCGCCCAGGCGCTGCAACAGGCCGCCGCGATTGCGCCGCCCGGGGTTTCGATCCAGATCGAAGTGGAAAGCCTCAAGGAATTGCGTCTAGCCCTCGACGCCGGCGCCAAGCTGGTGCTGCTCGACAATTTCACCCTGAAACGCCTGCGCGAAGCCGTCAGCCTCGCAGCCGGACGCGCCGTGCTGGAAGCCTCCGGCGGCATCACCCTGAAAAACCTGCGCGCCATCGCGGAAACCGGCGTGGATCGCATCTCCATCGGCTCGCTGACCAAGGACATCAAGGCAGTCGACTTGTCGATGCGCTTCCTGCCCGGCATTTAATCCCTCCTGCCGTTTTTCCTCTGCGCTTGAAGGCGCCAGCCTTTTTTCCGCCAATTAATAGCCATTTACTATTAAACAAATATAAACAATCAATTTGTTTAATTGCATGAAGCTCCCTAAGATGCACTCCATGCAACACAACTTCACTCAACCCACGCAAGGAGAAAACTCATGAGCTCATTGATCAACACCGAAATCAAACCCTTCAAGGCCAACGTTTACCATAACGGCCAATTCAGCGAAATCACCGACGCCAACCTGAAGGGCAAGTGGTCCGTGGTGT
>CALMWM010000481.1 GCA_937873435.1 uncultured Gallionellaceae bacterium | reverse complement strand
AGTCGCCTTTGTATTGCTGCTGGCGCTGGTCTGGTCGGTTCTGATCATACGCAGCATCATCAAGCCGATCACCACCGCGACCCGGCTTCTGGATCAGATCGCGCAAGGCAACTACCGTGTCCGCTTCGAGGCGATGGCGCAAAACGAAATCGGGCACATGGTCAATGCGATGAAATCCATGACCATCAAGCTGGGTTACGACCTGGCCGAAACCCGGCGCATCGCCGATGAGAACCTGCGCATTCGCATCGGTTTGGACAACGTCTCCACCAACGTGATGATTGCCGACAATGACCGCCACATCATCTATATGAACAAATCCATCGGCGAAATGCTGACCAGGGCGGAAACCGATATACAGGCTGTCTTGCCGAATTTCAAGGTAGCTGAATTGATGGACAGCAACATCGATCGCTTCCACAAGGACCCTTCCCACCAAAAGAACATGCTGGCGACTTTTACCAGCACACATCGCACCGAGATCGTCCTGGGGGGACGTACATTCCGTTTTGCAGCCAATCCGGTCATCTCTGATGACGGCGCACGCCTGGGCAGCGTGATCGAATGGCTGGATCGCACTGCGGAAGTCAAGATCGAGAAGGAAATCAGCCAGATCGTCGAGGCCGCCCAAATGGGCAACCTTGCCGAGCGCATCGGCCTTGCCGACAAGGAAGGCTTCGTGAAGCAGCTGAGCGGTGGCATCAACCAACTGTTGAACACCGTTGCGGGGGCGGTCGACGACCTTGAACGCGTCCTGACGGCCCTGGCCAAGGGCGACCTGACCCAGACCATCGCCCATGAATACCAAGGTACTTTCGGCCAACTGAAAGAAAGCGCCAACGCTACCGTAAACAATCTGAAAACCTTGATCGGTCAGACCAAGGAAGCCGTCGACGGCATCAGCACGGCTTCTCGCGAAATCGCGATGGGCAACGCCGACCTGTCGCAGCGCACCGAAGAACAGGCCTCTTCTCTCGAAGAAACCGCAGCCAGCATGGAAGAACTGACCTCGACCGTGAAGCAGAACGCCGAGAACGCCAGACAGGCCAATCAGCTCGCCATCGGCGCTTCCGGCGTGGCCGGCAAGGGCGGCGCGGTGGTCAGCCAGGTGGTCGGCACCATGAGTTCGATCAACGAATCGTCGCGCAAGATCGTCGACATCATCAGCGTGATCGACGGCATCGCCTTCCAGACCAACATCCTCGCCTTGAACGCTGCGGTCGAAGCGGCCCGCGCCGGGGAACAGGGACGCGGCTTCGCGGTGGTGGCGGCGGAAGTGCGCAACCTCGCCCAGCGTAGCGCTGCCGCAGCGAAAGAGATCAAGACCCTGATCGGCGATTCGGTGGACAAAGTGGAAAATGGCTCCAGGCTAGTGGGACAAGCTGGTCAGACCATGGAAGAGATCGTCACTTCGATTAAACGAGTCACCGACATCATGGCGGAGATTTCCGCCGCTTCGGTCGAGCAGTCTCACGGCATCGAACAGGTCAATCAGGCGATTACCCAGATGGACGAGGTTACCCAGCAGAACGCCGCGTTGGTGGAGGAAGCCGCGGCAGCCGCCGAATCGCTGGAAGAGCAGTCACAGAACCTTGCCACTTCGGTCAGCATTTTCAAGCTGGATGACAACCAGAACGCCATGGTGCGGCGTGCGCCGGCAAAAGCAGCGGCAATTGCCCATACCAGCAAACCGGCCGCCAAATCCGCTGCAAAGCCTGCCAAGGCAGCGACCGATGACGGCGAGTGGGCTGAATTTTAATCTGAGGTTAGCTGCGCAGGAGGGGTTATTCCACCCCGCTCTCCTCCTGCAAAGCAGACCTATCATTCAAGGAAAATGCCATGCGTAACAATCAACCCGTTACCCAGAAAGAAATCGAAATTGGCGAGAATGTCACCATCGTCTCCAAGACCGATCTCAAAGGCATTATCACTTTCGTCAACCCGGAATTCGTGGAAATCAGCGGTTACACCGAAGCTGAACTGCTCGGCAAGCCGCACAATATCCTGCGCCACCCGGACATGCCAGCCCAGGCTTTCGAGGATCTGTGGAGCACCGTCAAAGGCGGTTACGGCTGGGAAGGCATCGTCAAGAATCGCTGCAAGAACGGCGACCACTACTGGGTACATGCGCACGTCACGCCGATCCATGAAGGCAAGGAAATCACCGGTTACACTTCGGTTCGCCGCCGCGCCTCCCGCCAGGAGATCGAGCGCGCGGAAAATCTCTATCAGACCATGAACCACGGCAAGCTCGTCGACCTGCACGCAGGAGAACATTCGCTGCTGTCGGCAGTGCCGTTGCGCTGGCGTCTGATCCTCCTGCTGGCTTTCCCGATACTCGGGCTCTTGTATTTTTCAGTCGGCAATGTCCTTGAAAAATCGCACCGTCTTGATGAAATCCGGGCGATGCAAACGATTGCCAGCCTGGCGGTGAAGTCCAGCGCGGTAATCCACGAAGCCCAGAAAGAACGCGGCATGTCGGCCGGCTTCCTGTCGTCCAAGGGGACCAAATTCGCTGCAGAGCTGCCGCTCCAGCGCGCCGAAACCGACAAGCGCATCGCAGAATTGCAAGCTCTGGCCACCACCCTCGACCAGGCCGCGCTTGACGAGGGTTTCCGCACCGCCCTCGGCTCCGCACTGGACATTTTCAAGACCCTCGGAGGCAGCCGCAACGCCATTTCCGAACAAAAACTGGCACCCAGGGACTCGTTCGATTTCTACACCGGCATGATCTCCGCATGGCTGGACGTCATTTCCTACTCGGCAAAAGTCGGCACCAACGAACAACTGGCGCGCGCCACCACCGCCTACCTGATGTTCCTCAACGGCAAGGAAATGGCCGGCCGCGAGCGCGCCACGGTCAACTCGGCCTTTTCCGCCGACAAATTCGAATGGGATGTCTTTCAACGCTTCGTCGCGCTGATCGCCAACCAGAAAACCTATTTCGAGCTGTTCAACGCCTACGCCGGCAAAGAAGCCAAGGAGGCGTACCAAAGCAAGATGAACAAGGATGCCACCGCCGAAGTGGATCGCCTGCGCCAGATCGCCATCGCCAAGGCACTGACCGGCGGCTTCGGCGTCGAACCGGCGCACTGGTTCAAGACCATCACGCAAAAGATCGACTCGATGAAGGAAGTCGAAAACTTTCTCTCCGACGACTTGCAGGCATTGGCGGCACGCCTGGGGGCGGAAGCCAGCCGCCTGTTGTGGACGTATATCGCGTTGACCGTTTTCGGTCTGCTGATCACGTTGCTGTTCGGCATGTGGATCATCCGCGTGCTGTTGCGCGAATTGGGCGGCGAGCCGAACTACGCCCGCGAGGTCGCACGGGAAATCGCCGCCGGCAATCTCGACATGGAGATCCATTCGCGCGACGGCGACAGCGTCAGCCTGATGGTCGCCATGAAAAACATGCGTAACACGCTGGTATACATGATTCGCGAAAGCCAGCGCGTCCTGGAGGAATCGCTGCGGGTACGCGCGGCGCTCGACAACGCCACCGCCAACGTTACCATCGCCGACCCGGAAGGCAAGATCATCTACATCAACAAGACCGCGCTGAGCATGTTCCAGGATAACGAGAGCGCCATCCGCGCGGTAATGCCCCGCTTCGACGCCAACAAGGTATTGGGCTCGAACTTCGATAGCTACCACAAGAACCCCGCCCATCAGCGGGAGATGCTGCAGAACCTCAGCGAACTCTATAGGACCGTGATCCGCATCGGCAATCGCACTTTCCGCCTGTCCGCCATCCCGGTCAGCAATCAGAAAGGGCAGCGCATCGGCACAGCCGTGGAATGGGTGGATGCCACCCAGGAACTGAAAATCGAGGGCGAAGTGCGGGAAATCGTCGATGCCGCGCTCAACGGAGACTTTACCAAGCGCCTCGATCTTTCCGACAAGGAAGGCTTCATGCGCGAACTTTCCAGCGGCATCAACAATCTGGTGCAAACCAGCGAAACCGGCCTGGGCGAAGTGCTGCGCGTGCTGGAAGCGCTGGCCAATGGCGACCTCACCGAAACCATCAGCAACGAATACCACGGCACCTTCGGCAAGCTCAAGGATGACTGTAACACCACGGTAGCCAACCTGACGCGACTGGTGGGCGAGATCAAGACCTCGGTGGAATCGATCAACACTGGCTCCAAGGAAATCGCCCTGGGCAATTCTGATCTGTCGCAGCGTACCGAAGAACAAGCCTCTTCCCTGGAAGAAACCGCATCCAGTATGGAAGAACTGACTTCCACCGTGAAGCAGAATGCCGAAAACGCCAAACAGGCCAATCAGCTCGCCATCACCGCCTCCGATGTCGCTGGCAAGGGGGGGGCGGTGGTTTCTCAAGTAGTCGACACCATGAGTTCGATCAACGAATCGTCGCGCAAGATCGTCGACATTATTTCAGTAATCGACGGCATCGCCTTCCAGACCAACATCCTCGCCTTGAACGCGGCCGTCGAAGCCGCCCGCGCCGGGGAGCAGGGACGCGGCTTCGCGGTGGTGGCGGCGGAAGTGCGCAACCTGGCGCAACGCTCTGCGGCTGCCGCCAAGGAGATCAAGACCCTGATCGGCGATTCGGTGGAAAAAGTGGAGAACGGTTCCAGGCTGGTGGAACAGGCCGGCCAGACCATGGAAGAAATCGTCACCAGCATCAAGCACGTGACCGACATCATGGCCGAGATTTCCGCCGCGTCGGTGGAACAAAGCGACGGCATCGAACAGGTAAACCATGCCATCACCCAGATGGACGAAGTTACCCAGCAGAACGCCGCGCTGGTGGAACAAGCTGCCGCCGCTGCCGAATCGCTGGAAGAACAGGGGCACACTCTGTCCAATCTGGCGGCGGTGTTCAAGATCAAGGGCTAAGCGCGCGGCGCGGGTTTTACGCCGGAACCGCTTAACCCGGCATTTTCACATTGAACCGAGCTGGTGCCTGTCGCAGTTGAGCGCCGAACCACAGAAACAGTTTATTACCGGGAGTAAAAAGCCATGTTCAACAACCTGACGATCAAATCGAAGCTCATCTTCCTCATCGCCCTGCTTTCCGTCTTGCTCGCCGCGATCGGTTTCCTCGGCCTGCGCGGCATGTCGCAAAGCAACGACAGCCTGCAATCGGTTTACAAAGACAACATGGTGCCCGCCATTCAACTGGGCGAGATCGGCGGCCTGATGGTGGAAAACGTCCGCCAGTTGCACCTTGCATCGATGCACGACCCGCGCATGGAAGAGAGCAAGCTGCACGACCACCCTATCTCCATGCATCTCGACAAGATCAAGGAGAACGCTGCGAGGATTACCCAGCTCTGGGATGAATACATGAGCACCAACCTCACCCCGGAAGAAAAGCAACTAGCCGACGCCTACACGGTCAAGCGGAATATCTTTGTCAACGACGGCCTGAAAGTCGCGAGCGAGTATTATGCCGCCGCGAAATACGCCGAGGGCAACCAGCACATGGTCAAAGTGGTCGGCCCGGCATTCGTGGAAGCCAAGAAATTACGCGACGAACTGATGCAGTTTCAGGCTGACCTCGCCAAGACGAAGTTCGAAAAATCCAGCGCTGCCTTTAGCGCCACACGCACTATTTCCCTCGCTGCCATCATCATCGGCATCGCACTGGCTTCTCTGATCGGCTTCCTGCTGATCCGCGCCATCGGCCGCTCGCTGATACATGCCGGCGAAGTCATTGGCAACATCGCCACCGGCAACTTTGGCAGCACCATCGACATTAGCAGCAACGATGAAATCGGCAAACTGCTGAAATCCATGAACGCCATGCAGGAGTCCCTGAACCGTTTTGTCGAAGCCCAGAGCGTGATGGCCGCCAAACATGCCGACGGCATCATCAGCCACAACATGGACGCCTCGCGCTTCCCCGGCACCTACGGCAAGATGGCCAAGGACATCAACGAACTGGTGAACTCCCACATCGCCGTGAAGATGAAGGTGGTAGAAGTCATCACCCATTACGCCAAGGGCAATTTCACCCCCGACATGGATCGCCTGCCGGGTGAAAAAGCCAAGATCACCGCCGCCATGGACAACGTCAAGAGCGCCCTGCTGGCGATTAGCAGCGATATCAAGATACTGGCCGAAGCCGGCGCCAAGGGCGATTTCAGCAAGCGCGCCGAAGCCGCCAAATACGAATTCATGTTCAAGGAAATGATTCA
>CALMWM010000480.1 GCA_937873435.1 uncultured Gallionellaceae bacterium | reverse complement strand
GCCTTATGGACCCGCGCGCTGGAAGGGGAATCCTTCACCCTCAGCAGCGAATTCGGTTCCGCCAGACTGCAACGCAATGCCTACGAATTGTCGTTCAGCCCGATCCGGGACGACGACGGCACGATCATCGGCGCAGCCCACATCATGCGCGACATCACCGAACGCCTGAAGGCTGCGGAAGAACTGGCTCAAAAATCCGCGGAATTGCAGCGCTCCAACCAGGAACTGGAGCAATTCGCCTATGTCGCCTCGCATGACCTGCAAGAACCGCTACGCATGGTCTCCAGCTATGTCCAGTTGCTGTCCAGGCGTTACCAGGGCAAGCTCGACCAGGATGCCGACGAATTCATCGCCTTCGCAGTGGATGGCGCCACCCGGATGCAACGCCTGATCAACGACTTGTTGCTCTATTCGCGGGTTGGCACGCGCGGCAAGAAATTCGAGCCGATAGACGGCTACCAGGCGCTGGCAGCCGCGCTCGACAACTTGCAACTGGCCATCCAGGACAACGCCGCCACTGTCAGCCACGACCCGCTGCCGACGGTCATGGCCGACGGCTCGCAACTTACCCAGCTATTCCAGAACCTGATCGGCAACGCCATCAAGTTTCACGGCGACGAAAAGCCCCAGGTTCACGTCAGCGCACAACAACATGGCGATGAATGGGTGTTTTCGGTACGCGACAACGGCATCGGCATCGCCCCTGAAAATTTCGAGCGCATTTTCATCATCTTCCAGCGCCTGCATGGCCGCGGGGAATATCCCGGCACCGGGATCGGGCTGGCCGTGTGCAAGCGCATCGTCGAACGCCACAGCGGGAAAATCTGGTTGGAATCCGAGCCCGGCAAGGGAACGACCTTCTTTTTCACCCTGGCAGCGGCGAAAACCGGGAGCATAGCCCCGGAAACCGATGCGTAAATACATAAGAATACAATTCTGAAATTGACCGCCCTGCCCAGCGTTGCTATGTTAGCGACTCGCCATCTTGCACCGGACGCATTACGCCATGCCCCAGCCTAACCGAAACATCCGCCCCCTGTTAGCAGCCCTGCTCCTGTTCGCCGCGATCGGCGGCGGGGCATATTGGTGGCAGCAGCGGAATGCCAGCCAACCGCAGGACAAGTACAAGACCCAGGCGGTTGAACGCGGCAACATTGCCCAGACCATTTCCGCCAACGGCACGCTCAATCCGGTGACGATGGTCATCGTCGGTACCCAGGTTTCCGGCACGGTGAAGAAGCTCCACGCCGATTTCAATTCCGTCGTCAAGCCCGGCCAAATACTAGCCGAACTCGACCCGGCACTGTTCGAGGCGCAATATCTGCAAGACCAGGCCAATCTCGCCTCGGCCAAGGCCAACCTCGATTTGATGCAAGCCAAGCACCAGCGGGCCCAGTTGCAATTCCAAAAGGGTTTCATTTCCGCCGACGCACTCGATCAGGCCAAGCAGCAGCTCGCCGCAGCCCATGCCCAGGTGGCGCTGAGCGAGGCGCAACTCAAGCGCGACCGCACCAACCTGCAATATACCGTGATCCGCTCGCCGATTTCCGGGGTGGTGGTGGCACGCAACGTCGATGTCGGCCAGACCGTGGCGGCCAGCTTCCAGACCCCCACACTGTTCCAGATCGCCGCCGACCTCAAGGACATGCAAATCGAAACCAGCATCGCCGAAGCCGACATCGGCAGCGTCCAGATCGGCCAGACCGTGCGTTTCAACGTCGACGCTTTTCAGGAACGCCCGTTCAGCGGCAAGGTCAAGCAAATCCGCCTCAACCCCACCGTGCAGCAGAATGTGGTCACCTATAACGTGGTGGTAGCGGTCAACAATGCCGACGGCGTACTGTTGCCGGGCATGACCGGCCACGTGATGATCGGAGTCGGCAAGCGCGACAACGTATTGCGCGTGCCTAATGCCGCGTTGCGCTTCAAACCGAAAAAGGACGACGGCGACGAACCGGTCAAGAAAGGGGAAAAACGCAGCGGCACCACGGTGTACCGTCTCGAACAGGGTCAACCCAAAGCACTCAAGATCAAGACCGGCTTATCCGACGGAGCCTACACCGAGATTCTCGGCGGCGAACTGAAGGAAGGCGATTTGCTGATTACCCGCGAACTCGGCCAGAAAAAGAAAGAAGGCAACTTCGGTCTCAGGTTATTCTAAATGCCGCTCATCCGCGTCGAAAAACTCTACAAGCAATACGAAATTGCCGGCGGACAAGCCACGCCGGTGCTGCACGGCGTCGACCTGACCATAGAAGCCGGGGAATTCGTCGCGATCATGGGGCCGTCCGGCTCCGGCAAATCCACCTTCATGAACATCCTCGGCTGCCTGGATACGCCGACTTCCGGAAATTATTTTCTCGACGGCGAGAATGTCGCCGGCCTGAGCAACGACGAACTGGCGGCACTGCGCAACCGCCTGATCGGTTTCGTCTTTCAGGGCTTTAACTTGCTAAAGCGCGTCACCGCCCTCGATAACGTCGCCCTGCCGCTGCTCTACGCCGGCTTGAGCAAAAGCGCCCGACGCGAACAGGCACGCGACATACTCAAGCAAACCGGCCTGGAAAACTTCACCCTGTCCCTACCCAACCAACTTTCCGGGGGGCAACAACAACGCGTCGCCATCGCCCGCGCGCTGGTCAACCGTCCACCCCTGATCCTCGCCGACGAACCCACCGGCAACCTCGACACCCAGACCAGCCGGGAAATCATGGACATCTTCACGCGCCTCAACCGCGAACAAGGCATCACCATCATCCTGGTCACCCACGAACCCGACATCGCCCATTACGCCGGGCGGCTGGTACGCTTCGTCGACGGCAGGGTGGCCCACGACGGCGACGTTGCCGGCCACGCCGAGCATGGATAAGCCCACATGAAACTCCTCGCCATCCCCGCCGAAGCCCTGCGCGCCATGTCGCTCAACGGCCTGCGTACAGTGCTGACCATGCTCGGCATGATCATCGGCGTGGCGGCAGTGGTGCTGATGCTGGCGATCGGCCAAGGTGCGCAGAATACCGTCAACCAGTCGATCGCCTCGATGGGTAGCAACCTTTTCATCGTCCTCTCCGGCGCCAGCACTTCCGGCGGGCTGCGCATGGGCAGCGGCTCGGTGCCAACGCTGACTTTCGCCGACGCCCAGGCGCTGGCGCAGATTCCCTCGGTCAAATTCGTCGCCCCGGTCTACCCCGGCACCGCTCAACTGGCCTACGGCGCCAACAACTGGAGCACCGGCGTTTCGGGCACCACCCCGGAATTTCTCGAAGTGCGCAACTGGCCGCTGGATAGCGGCCACCCCTTCGAGGACAGCGACGTGCGCGGCGCAACCCGCGTGGTACTGCTCGGCCAAACTGTCGCGCAAAACCTGTTCGGCGACGAAGACCCGACCGGCAAGACCCTGCGCATCAAAAACCTGCCGTTCATGGTCATCGGCCTGCTGGCGCCCAAAGGCCAGAGCCTGGACGGGCGCGACCAGGACGACATCGCCATCATCCCGGTCACCACTGCCCAGCGCAAACTGTTCGGCAACCAGTTCCCCGGCACGGTGCGCTACATCTCGGTGCAGGCAAAATCCGCCGAAGTCATGGAAGAAGCCGAACGGGAAATGATCCAGGTTCTGCGTCAGCGCCATCGCCTCGCCGAAAGCGCGGAAAACGACTTCATGGTGCGCAATCTCACCGCCGTCGCGCAAACCGCTGCCGGCTCGGCACAGGCCATGTCGTTCATGCTTGGTGCCATCGCTTCGATTTCGCTGCTGGTCGGCGGCATCGGCATCATGAACATCATGCTGGTCTCGGTAACCGAACGCACCCGCGAAATCGGCATCCGTATGGCCATCGGCGCGCGCCGCCGTGACATCCTGTTGCAATTTTTGCTCGAAGCGCTGATGATTTGTGTGGCTGGTGGATTGGCAGGCGTATTGCTGGGGGTAGGCGGCGCCTGGGCAGTGGCCAGCTTCGCCGACATGGCGGTGGAAGTATCGTTGAGCGCGATCCTGCTGTCCTTCGCCTTCGCCGCCGCCACCGGGGTATTCTTCGGCTTTTACCCGGCGCAGCGCGCGGCCAGACTCAAACCGGTGGAGGCACTGAGGTATGAGTAGAAATTGCGGGACAGTGACGCATCGGTTACCACCACGTTCAATTTTTGTCGAAAAGGATATATAAATGAGCGATAGTTTCCCCACCCTCTTCAGCGAAGACGAGATCGAAGCGTCTGCGCCCCAATCCGAAATCAAAAAAGCCCCGCCGCCCCCTCAGGACAGCTTCCCCGAATCCGCGCTGGAACATTTCCATCCCAACATCGTCGACCGCCTGACGCTGCTCTGGGGCTACCCGGAATGCCTGAACCTGCTGGACTCCCTGACCGTCGATACGCGCGGCGGGCGCCAAGGGTTTCGCCCCGAAGTATTGGCGGAATTGATGTTCCTGCACACCATCCTTCCACCAAAAAAAGAACCGACGCCCTGGGAAAGCGGAAACATGAAACGGGATTGGCGCTGATTTTCCGTAGCCACAAAGCGTCTACACAAACAAAAACGGCTTAGAGCAATTTACTCTAAGCCGTTGTTTATTTGGTGCTGATGAGAGGAGTCGAACCTCCGACCTACTGATTACGAATCAGTTGCTCTACCAACTGAGCTACATCAGCGCTTTGAAAGTTTTTGCTTTTTTTAGCAAAAAGGCTTGCAGATTGGGAAATCACGCAAGCCTTTACATTATTTGGTGGCCAAGGGCGGAATCGAACCACCGACACAAGGATTTTCAGTCCTCTGCTCTACCGACTGAGCTACTTGGCCAAATTCTTGAAGAGTCGTGAGTTACAAGATTCGACCCTGCGTTTCAAGAAGTGCGCATTTAACCCTGAAAACCGCCCGAAGTCAACCAGCGCATGGGTGAATGCAGACAAAAGTTCTCCGTTGCCGATGCTATCGAAGCCTGTATTTTCGATCAGTAGGTGGTAACTCTGCGAATACATTGGGCTGATTTATGGCCGCAGCATTCGGCTCTTTGGTACCAATCATCTGCATGGGAAACGCTATCCGCGCTCGGTCTGGCTGGAAACTTGTTGCATGGCGCAATTGCCGGGATACGAAAATCAAGTTGGTAGCAACGCTCAGGGCTGCTCCACTTTTCGCCAGACCAACGTGCGATTGTTGGCGGGCATGGCGATATCCTGCACCAGGATCATTCCTTGCTCCGCCGCCAGCCGGTCGATGGCTTCGAAATCGCGCACCCCGCTGTGCGGGTCGCGCGCCTTGAGCCAGGCGTCGAAACGCGCGTTGCTTTCCGAGGTATACGTTCCGCCGTAATTGAACGGGCCATACAGGCACAAGCACCCGTCCGTGGCCAATACCTCCCCGATGCCGGCGAACATGCGCTCCACCGCAGGCCACGCGACGATATGCACGGTGTTGGCGTTGAAGATCGCATCAACCGGCCCTGGCGACCAGGCGTCAGCGGTTACGTCGAGGGCCAGCGGCGGCAGGACGTTGGGCAGTCCGGCTTCATCCAGCCAGGCGCGGATGCCGGCGTGGTTTTCGGGCAACTCGCTGGTCTGCCAAGTCAGGTGGGGAAGCGCCGCGCCGAAATACACCGCGTGCTGCCCGGTGCCGCTGGCGATTTCCAATACCCGCCGACGGTCGGTGAACAGTTCCAGCAGCACGGCCAGGATGGGATCGCGGTTTTGTTCGCAGGATTCGGCGTAGGGTTTCATGGTGTCGCTTCTTCAACGTGGGTTTCAGGATGAACAGCTTACCTCAATCTGGCGCGCCCAGTCTGGCGGCAGGGCGGCGTAGCTTTCCAGTTCCGGCTGCTCGTCGTAGGGGCGCTTGAGCAACTCCAGCAAGCGCTCCACTTCGGAAAAACCGCGCGACTGCTCGGCCTGACGGATGGCGATCTGGGCCAGGTAATTACGCAGGATGTACTTGGGATTGACGCCATCCATGCGCCGCCTGCGCTCGCCGTCCACGCTTTGCTCGGCTTGCAGGCGGGTGCGGTAGGCGGCAGCCCAGGCGTCGAAGGCGGCGCGGTCGATGAACTGGTCGCGCAACGGGGAATTGTCCTCTCCCGGTGTAGAGTTGAACTGCCCCAGGCTGCGGAACAGCCGGGGGTAATCTACCCGGTCGGCCTGCATGATAGCCAGCAGCCCGCCGAGCAGGGCGGCATCTTCCTCGCCGGCG
>CALMWM010000479.1 GCA_937873435.1 uncultured Gallionellaceae bacterium | reverse complement strand
AATGGCAAGTTCCATGGCGTTCATCCAGTTGTTCAGCATGATTCTCCTTTTACTACATTTATCACTCACTAATGGGTCTTTTGGGATGTGTGGGTTTTAAGGAAATCCGCGATCGCACCTAAATTGGCGAATGTATAAGTTGGCTGAAACGGGGATGTTGCAAGATCTTCCTGGGAGGTCTCACCGCTCAATACCAGGCACGTGGTTATTCCAGATGTCTGACCGAGGGCGATATCAGTGTAGAGACGGTCGCCAACCATTGCCATTTCAGCGATACCCAGTCCGTACTTTTGCGCCACTGCATCAACGATCATACGATTGGGCTTGCCTACAACAAGATCGGGTTCGCGACCCGTGGCGGCGCGCACAAAAGCGATCATGGCTCCAATGTCAGGCATATATCCGGTTTTGGTCGGACAATTGAAGTCGGGGTGTGTGGCGATATACGGCAAACCCGCGCGAACGAAATCACACAGCTTCCAAAGTTTTTGATAGGTGAGCGTGGTATCAAATCCCAACACAACCAGTTGTGGATTATTTTCATCGAGTAGGAAACCGTGCCCGCGGAATTCTTCTTCAAGAGCGGGTGTCCCAACTACATAAACGGAAGCGGAAGGATATTTCTTTACAAGATAGAGCGCAGTTGCCTCCCCGGCAGTGAAAACTTTTTCCTCCGCTGTCGGTAGTCCCAGCCGCGTGATCTTTTCCGCATAAATACCGCGGTGTTTTGAGGAATTGTTGGTTAGAAATAAATAGTCTATCCCGAGTTCGTTTAGGGTGTCAATAAAATACAGGGAGCCTTCGATGATCTCATCTTCCAGATTGAAAGTTCCATCCATATCCAGTAAAAAGCATTTTACGCGCAGTAAAGGTTCGTGGTTCATGAACTGATCTTTGGTGTTGAATAAGCACCAACAGGCGCGGGGGAGTGTATTGTCATGGGATTGCCATTCGATCTTGGATGGGATTTTCCGACGTCTGCGCTTTCTGTGATGGGTTTTGCATTGGTTAATTTGGCGCTTTGAACCAATTTTATCTTAACTTGTGAGCGATGGGGTAATACCAGCGATCCGCCGGGTTTGCTTATGTTGCCCATGACTTGTCCGCCATGCTATAATCGCATCACGTTCCGAATCACATCCTGGAACGGGAGGTTTTCATGACCGTATCGAAACAAGGGGAACCATTGTCGCTTTCCGGTGCGCCCTTTTATCCCCCGACACTCAACAGCGTGGAGGATACCGGTTTGTCGATCCTCTGGCTGCAGGATCTGACCTTGAAAATATTGTATTTTCAAGGCTATATGAACGGTTTCAAGATCTCCGAAGAGATCGCCCTGCCATTCACGGGCATTACCGACCAGATCCTGCAATCACTCAAGACGGAAAAACTGATCGAGATCAAATCCTCACAGGGCGGATTGGGTGAAGGTGCTTATACCTATGCCATCACCAGCGCGGGCATTGCGCGGGCAAGGGAGGCACTGGACCGCAGTCAATACGCGGGGCCTGCGCCCGTGCCTTTTGATGTCTATAACGATGCCATTCGCAAACAGAAAAGCGGACGCCTGACCGTCACCGCCCGCACCATGCGCCAGATCCTCTCGCAATTGGTCATTTCGGAGTCAACCTTCCAAAGACTGGGACCTGCTCTGAATTCAAATTATTCTCGCCATAGGCTTCGGCATCGCCATGGCACTGATGTGCGCCCTCACCGCCATCGGCATTTCCCGCATGTCGGTGATCAAGGGCGAGCTGGAAGACATCGTTCGCGAACACAACGTACAAACCGAACTGGTTTCAGCCATGCGCGCCCTCGGACACGAACGCGTGGTCAGCCTGTACGCCATCATCACACAGGACGATCCGTTCGCCAGGGACGAGGCCTACATGCGCTTCAGGAGCCTGGCCGGCGATTTCATCAGAGTTCGCCTCCAATTGGAAAAAATGCACCTGAGCACGGAGGAAAAACTGGCTTTGGGGGAATCGTTACGCCTGGTCAAAAGCGTCGCACAGAATCAGGACGATGCGGCGGCATTGGCGGTCAAGGGAGATAACGCAGCGGCCCACCGCATTCTGCAGCAAAAAGTCATCCCGCTGCAGAACCAAGTGTTCGGCCAATATTCGCGCCTGCTCGAAGCCCAGCGCAATTCCGGGCGGGAGGCGCTGGCCGAGGCGGACAAAATTTCCCGCTTCGCCACCAAATTCATGCTGACTAGCGGGACGACCGCAATTCTGGTCGTCGTCGGCATCGCCCTTTTCGTCATCCGCCGCACCTCGGAAACCGAGGAAGCTTTGTTCCAGGAAAAGGAGATGGCCCAGGTGACGCTGCACTCCATCGGCGATGCGGTGATCACCACCGATGCCCATGGCCGGATCGACTTCATCAACAATGCCGCGGAACGCTTCACCGGCTGGACGGTTGCCGAGGCACGCGGCCGGGCTTTGCGCGAGGTGTTTCAACTGGTGGATGAGGCCACCCGCAAGCCCTTGGAATATCTCGCCAGCCACGCGCTGCCCGACGGCGATGCGGTGGGGCTGAAAAGCCATTCACTGCTGGTACGGCGCGACGGCCAGGAATTTGCGGTGGAAGACATGGTTTCACCGATCTCCAACCGGGATGGCGAGGTGATCGGTGCGGTGGTGGTATTCCACGACGTCACCCTGTCGCGCCACATGGCCAAGCAGATGTCCTGGCAGGCCACCCACGATGCGCTCACCGGCCTGGTCAACCGGCGCGAATTTGAGCGCCTGTTGCAGCAGTTGCTTGACAGCGCCCGCGACGAAGGCAAACACCATGCGGCACTGTACATGGATCTCGACCAGTTCAAGATCGTCAACGACACCTGCGGCCACATGGCCGGCGACGAGTTGCTGCGCCAACTGGTTACCGTGCTGGTGGCGCGTTGCCGCGACTCCGACGTGGTCGCCCGGCTGGGCGGCGATGAATTCGGCATGTTGCTGGACGGCTGCCCGCTGGATCAGGCCATACGCCTGGCCAACGAGGTGCGCGAAGCGGTGCAGGGCTTCCGCTTCATGTGGCAGGACAAATCCTTCGAAATCGGCATCAGCATCGGACTGGTCGCGGTTACTGCAGAGAGCGGCAACCTGGCGACAGTAATGAGCAACGCCGATGCCGCCTGCTATGCCGCCAAGGATCGCGGCCGCAACCGCGTCCATGTCTATCTAGAGGACGACCGCGACCTCGCCAGACGGCACGGTGAAATGCAATGGATGTCACGTATCACCAAAGCATTCGAGGAACAGCGCTTCCGTCTGTACTATCAGGAAATCGTCCCGGTGCCCGTTGCGCGCCGTAGCGCCACCCAACACTTCGAAGTGCTCTTGCGGATGATCGACGAAACCGGAGCGGTGGTGCCGCCGGGCGCTTTCATCCCGGCCGCCGAACGCTACAACCTGATGCCCACCATCGACCGCTGGGGGATCCGCACCCTTTTTGCGTCGCGCAGCCAGGCATGGCGACAGCTGTGGGAAGCGTGCCGGGAAAATGGCACAGCTTTCCCGGTGGTCTGTTCGGTCAACCTCTCCGCCACCAGCCTCAACGACGACCTGTTCCCGGCCTTCCTGAAAGAGCAGATCGAGCACCACCGGATGCCGCCGCAGGCGCTGTGTTTCGAAATCACCGAGACGTCGGCGATCGCCAACCTCAACAAGGCCTCGCAGTTCATGCACGAACTCTCCAGACTCGGCTGCCGCTTCGCCCTCGACGATTTCGGCAGCGGCATGTCCTCCTTCGCCTATCTCAAGGATTTGCCGGTACACTACCTGAAAATCGACGGTGCCTTCGTCCGCGAGATGGAACACAATGCAGTGAACCACGCGATGGTGGAAGCCATCGCCCGCATCGCCCACGTCATGGGTATCGAAACCGTGGCCGAATTCGTCGAGGAGCCTTCACTGCTCCCAAAACTGGAAGCCTTGGGGGTCGATTACGCTCAAGGCTACGGCATCCACAAGCCGGAGCCGCTGGAGAATCCTTCCTAGCGGCGTGCAGGTAGTCGCTGGTTCTGTCGGGCAACCTAAATAACTCCCGGTTCAGTGATAGCGCTTGCGAGAATTTCAGCATTTTTTTTAAGTTTTCCTCAGGAGGTCGCACTGCATGAGAATTAACACATTATTGTTGCTGGTTGTTTTGGCTTTTATCGGCGTTTTTGTTGCTCTCAACTGGAGCGCATTCATGACGCCGACCACGCTTTCCTTAGGGGTTGCCGTCGTTCAGGCGCCGCTCGGACTCATCATGCTGGGGATGCTGGCCTTTCTCACGGTGTTGTTTCTGGTCTTTTTGCTCTACCTGCAAGGCTCGGCACTTTTCGACGCACGCCGTTGCACGCGGGAACTGCAAGCCAATCGAGAACTTGCCGAGCAGGCCGAGGCTTCGCGCTTCACCGAACTGCGCGGTTTTCTGGAGGTTGAGTTGAAAAAGCTGGCAAGCCTGGACGCCGAATCGAGGGCCGCGCTAGCGGCAAGACTGGAGCAGCTCGATCATGATCTGCGCGCTGCGGTTGAACAATCGGAAGTCAACCTCAGCGCGTACATCGGCGAACTGGAAGATCGGATCGAGCGGGGTACGTCCGGTCTGCCCCCGCCCCGCCTAACCGACACCACTACAGAAGGATGATGTTTTAGATTTTTTCTGGAGCGCTACGGTTCAATTGATTTTCCGGGTTTAACCGGAGACAACGCTAAAAACGGCCGGCACATTTCCGCTAATACCGCATCGCCGCCGACCAGCCGGTCAATACCGCCGAAAGCGCGTACGCCGCGCGGTAATGCGGCTTCCTGGGCATCGCCGGACTCGCAAACGATCCCGAGAAAACCGGCCTGATTGAACATCGTGACAACCGCAACATCCCTATCCAGCCCGACCACTGCGGCTCCTTGCTCCATCAGCGCAACGACATCTTCACGGCAAGCCAAGGCATCGGCGACCACCATGACTTGTCCGGCAAGCGGCTGGTCGCGGCGTATCTTGTCCTCGAAACCGCCGTATTCGATCTCGGCTGCCAGCACTTCGTGCGGAGACAGGGAAAGATAGCCGTCGAGCGCTTCCGCACGCGACTGGATGCGCATCGCATGCTGTGCGATTTCACCGGCTACCTGGGCATAATGGGCATTCACGCCCGCGGCGCACATCCCCCATTGCGAATCGAAAACGATGCGCGGCGCCGGGTCGGGTAGCCAACGGGCATCGGCGGGCGCATTTTCTGAAATATAGAGCTGGTAATCACGCGCGTACTCGGCAACGTCACATCCCAGCAACGGCACGCGCTTGGCGAAGACTGCATGGTGCGGGGTGGCCGGCCCGCGCCGGGCAAGGGAGGTCAGGTCCGGGCGGTGCGCAAAGTCGAGGCTGAATAGATCGGTGAACGCGCTGAGAATCAGCGGACAACCGGCAGCCGATGAAATATCGTGGCGCAAGGCTGCAAGCTTCAGGCACGACGCTTTATCGCCGCTGGAGTATTCCTGCGCCAAACCCTCAAACTCTAGCGGAATATCCCAAGCCCGCTGTTTCTTCAAATATTCCTCGGCACGATTCACCAACTCGATCATGTTTTCGTAGGACTCGCGCGCCGTGTTGCCGAAGGCGAAAATCCCATGGTGCATCAGCACTATGCCGATGGTTTTCGAGGTGGCGTGGCGCGTAAAAACGTCGTGGCAGGCTTTCGCCAGGTCGAAGCCGGAATGACGGTAGGGAACGATCAACGCAGCATCGCCCAAGGCCGCCCGTATATGTGCCTCGCCATGCACGGTATCGGCCACGGCCAGCACTGCATCGGCATGGGTATGTTCAACCCACTGGAACGGCAGCACCGCATGGAGCAGGGTTTCAATGGAAGAACGCGACGCAGCGGGGTCTTTTTGGGCGGCATGAAATGCGTCGATCAATTGGGCATTGTCGAGTGCGTCCAGTTCGATCAGGTGGCGCACTTGGCCTAGCCGAACCGCCACGAAATCCGTCTCGGCGACCTGCGCCAAATCGGCGCCGCTGCCCTTGATGTAGAGGATGTCCTCGCCCTTTTCGCGAAGCTTCACAGAAGTGTTGCCGCCGCCATGCATGACCAGCGCATGATCGCCGCCGAGCAAGCGGGAGGTATAGGCACGCAAGGCCAAATCGTCGGGTTGGCGCGCGGCTTGGTTGGGGTCTAACAGGCTTTTCATGGAAGCGTATTATAACGCGTGTTTTCTAGGGGGAAGCCCTATAGGCGAGGTTCTGCCTGCATGATAGAGTCTTTCCGTTACCTTGTTTTCACCACCTCCCGCCCCTCATGGTCAAACGCAACCTTCTTCCGCTCACCTTTGCTCTATTGACGGCTGCCATGATTCTCGCCATTACGTTCAAGCTTGACCGGATGGAGCGCGAGAATCTCAGCCAAAAAAACCATGCCGATGCACTTAATCACCTTAGCCTGGTACGTGCACGCCTGGAAAGCTCACTCAATTCCCGGCTATTCCTGGCACGGGGCTTGGTCGCCTTCGTTAACAACCACCCGAATGTCAAAAATGGCGAATTCGATTCCTTTGCCAGTGAGTTAATCAAACAACAATCGGGAATACGCAGCATCCAGTTGGCGCGAGACAGCATCATCAGCCATGTTTACCCCATCCAAGGAAACGAAAAGGCGCTCGGCCTGAAACTGTTGGAGCGTTCGACGTCGAAGGATACGGCACAACGTGCAATAAATTCACATCAAACCGTTGTAAACGGTCCCTTCGAACTGATCCAGGGCGGCGAGGCAATAGTCAGCCGCACCCCGGTTTACCTAAAGGACAAACGCTACTGGGGACTCGCGTCGATCCTGATCAACCTGGATGTGCTGCTCGAGGAGGCGGGACTCAACCGCGAAGATCCTTCCCTGAAATTTGCCCTGCGCGGCACGGATAGCCTCGGCGCCGGCGGCAAGGTTTTCTGGGGTGATCCCAAGATATTCGAGCCTGACTCAGTGCGGCTGGACATCACACTGCCCGGCGGTTCCTGGCAAATTGCCGCCAGCCACAAGGAGGGCTGGGAAACGCCCGGCACTTCATGGCTGCGCCAAGGCGGAATCCTGCTGGCACTGGTGGCCGCTACGCTGGCATGGTTTCTTTCACGCTACCCGGCGATGTTGCGTGACGAGATAGCATGCGCTACCCATGCATTACGGGAAAGCGAAGCAAATTTCCGTTCTTTGGTCGAAAATGCCAGAGATTTCGTCATTTACCGCCAGGAAGTAGATCCCAGCGCCACCCGCGGCGGCCGTATCACCCTGATCAGCCCATCGCTTCGCGAGGTGCTGGGCATTACCGATCCCAATGCAGATTGGTTGTCATTCATTCATCCCGACGATGTGTCCCAGATCGACGCCGGTTTTCAGGAGGCGTTGGCGCAAGGGAAAACCTACGATGTTTCGGCGCGCTGGCGGCACCCCGACAAGGGGTGGGTCTGGATACATACCGTTGCCTCTCTGATACCGGGCACCGACGGCAAGCCTGCTCATTTCGTCGGACTGTCTCTCGATATTACCCAGCAAAAGGAAGCGGAAAAACTCTTGCTCGATGCGCGCGAGTCTCTCGAAAGCGAAGTCAGGACGCGCACGCAGGAGCTGGAAATCGCCAACAGCCATCTGCTCAACGAAATCACCATCCGACACCATACCGAGCAGAGCCTGCGCGAACAGCGCGATCTCTATCAAGCTTTGCTCAAGGCACAATCAGATATCGACGAGGGCTTGTTCATCATCGAAAACCGGCGCATCGTCTACGCCAATGACGCCTTGTGCCGAATTACCGGTTACTCGCAGGACGAACTCCGAGCAATTCCCTGTTTCTCGGAACTCGTTCATCCCGATTGGCGCGAAACGGTCATGGCAAGGTATTTGCGGCGCGTGGCCGGCGAGCAACTCGAAAACCGCTACGAGGTCGACATCCTCACCAAAAACGGCAAGGGCTGTTCGGTAGAAATTGCAGTCGCCACCATGCAGGGAAGCAGCGGTCTTGCTACGGTTGTCGTCATGCATGACATCAGCCTGCGCAAGCAAATGGAAAACGAGCTCAAAGGGCGGGTGCGCTTCATTCAGACGCTTATCGATGCCATCCCGAATCCAATATTCTTCAAAGATCTGGAGGGCCGTTACCTGGGCTGCAACAAGGCATTTGAAAATGCCCTGGGCTTATCGAGCGAAGAGGTTATCGGCAAGACAGTTTACGATTTCAATCCGAGTGATTTGGCCGACATCTATCAACGCATGGACAACGCCTTGTTCGCCAGTACCGAATTGCAGGTATACGATGCCAAAGTCCTTTTCGCCGACGGTCTGCGGCATGACATCCTGTTTTACAAATCGGTATTCACCGATACATCCAATAATGTAGCCGGCCTGGTAGGCGTCATGCTGGACATCACCAGCCGGAAAGCCGCCGAAGAAGGGCTGGTTAAGGCCAAAGACGAACTGGAATTGCGCATCGCTGAGCGCACCCGTGAACTTGCACAGGCCAATCGGGAGCTGTATGCCGAGATCGCCGAACGCCAACGCCTGGAAACTGAAATCATCCATGTCAGCGAGAAAGAACAAAAACGTATCGGCCAGGAACTGCATGACGGCCTGGGGCAACACCTTACCGGCATCGCTTTCCTGAGCAAGGCGCTGGAGCAGAAACTCGGCGCACTTTCACTGCCGGAAAAAATCGATGCGGCAGAAATCGTGCAACTGACCAACCAGGCTGTGTCCCGAACCCGTGCCCTCGCACGCGGCCTGTTTCCGGTCGAACTGGAGTCCAATGGGTTGATGGCCGCTTTGGAGCAATGCTCCAGCGACATCGAAAAACTTTACGGTATAGCGTGTACTTTCCTGTGCAGGGAACCTGTGCTAGTGTATGACAACGTCGTGGCTATCAATCTTTATCGGATTACCCAAGAGGCCGTGAGCAATGCCGTCAAACATGCTTCCGCCAAGCTCATCCGAATCGAACTACGGAATGCCGCCGAAAAAACATTGTTGACAATTGCCGACGACGGAATCGGATATGCCCAGACCGCTAGGGAAAAACCCGATTGCATGGGTATCCATATCATGCAGTATCGTGCAAAAATAATCGGCGCCACACTGAAAATTCACGAGAATACCCAGCAGGGTGTCATGATTACCGTATCAGTTAACAATTCCGCCGGGAAATAACAAGAAACCATGGAAACAATTGGAAAAAGCCGCATCCTCATCGTCGACGATCATCCGATCGTGCGGCAGGGCATCGCGCAGCTGATCAATCGCGAGGCTGACATGCACGTTTGCTGCGAGGCCGGCGATGCCGACCAGGCGATAGAGAAGATGAAAGAATGCACGCACGACATCGCCATCGTGGATATTTCGCTGACAGGCGTATCCGGCATTGAATTGATCCAGATGCTGCGTCAGCGTGGCTATGAATTTCCTGTTCTGGTTATGTCGATGCACGACGAATCGCTATACGCTGAACGCGCCCTGCGTGCCGGCGCACGTGGCTACATCATGAAACAGGAAGCCACCGAAAAAATCTTGACCGCCATCCGCCAGATTCTCCACGGAGAAATATACGTCAGTGACAAGATGCGCTCACGTATGCTGCAACGAATGATCGACAATCGCACCGACTCCAATACTTCGCCAGTCGCCAGCCTGAGCAACCGCGAATTGGAGATCCTGCGCATGATTGGCAGGGGCTTGGGAACCGGCGAAATTGCTCGTGAACTCAAGCGTAGCGTCAAAACCATCGAAGCTCATCGCGCTAATATTAAAGATAAGCTCGGCCTCAAATCCGCCGCAGAACTGGTGCGCTTCGCCGTACAATGGGTTGAGAACGAAGTCTGAATTATCCGAGCTAGGCGTTTCCCCTATCAAAAAACCAGACTTATCCTAGCCGTTTTCCAGCGGCACTCTTAGCGCATTACCCTCCCCCCCCTGATAATATTTGATCATTGACTGGCGTATCTTTACACACATGTTGTGGCACTTGTGCCACAACACGTGGCTGACACCAGTTTTATGATTTTTCACTCCTCCAATGGTGAAAACTTAGGGACGCCCACGGGCGTCCCATTTTTTTTCTGGCCACGAATTTTAGTGCTACCACCAACACCTTACCCATATACGCATGGGTAGCAGGAGGGCAACATGAACAGTACCGACAATATTCTTAACTTGTTAGTCGATCCGGAAAGCGGGGAAATCAGGCATGCCACATCGGCGACTTCAGATTGCTACGGCTACCAAACTGAACAGCTCAAGAAGATGAACATCTCGCAACTATTTCTTCAACCGCTGGACACTATCATAGAAAAGATCAGTCATTCCGAATACCTTAAAGTGATTTCCCTACGTTTATCCGACATTTCTGGAGAAATCGTCAACGCCAAGGTTTACGCCAGCTTCATGACCATCGAAAACCAGCCCATGCTTTTTTTATGCGTTTTCGAACCCACCCCATCGCACGGCAACCCTTTGTTAAGTAGCAACGACACTCAGAGCGCTTACGCTTGTTAGCACGGTTTTCCTTTATTGGAAGCCGATTGAAGTGAGCAGATTTTTCAAACGATGTGCCGAATACAAACAGGAGTTGCCTCATGGGATTTTCCGACTGGACACCACAATACACCGTCAATAATCCCGTCATGGACGAACATCATCAAACTATTTTCAAGATGGTGAACCAACTCCATGAAGCAATATTCGCAAAAAAAGCCAAGGAGTCGCTCGGCGTCATCATTTCCTCGCTGATGGATTATACGGAGCGACATTTCGCCGAGGAAGAACGCATCATGCAGCAGCACAACTATCCCGGTTACCTACAACACAAAGCTGCTCACGAACACCTTAGCGCACAGGCACAAGAATTCAAGCTGAAGTATATGGCAGGCGATAATACCATTTCATCAGAACTGTTCTACTTTCTGGTTTCTGACCTGCTGGTCAAACATATCTTGAACATGGATAAAAAGTACGCTCCCTTTCTCAAAAACGCTCCCTCCGCGAGGGCAGAATGTATGCTGCAAAACGCTTCTGTTTACCCGTAATAACGCAACACAACCTGAAACCGCAAATTTAGGTTTACAATCAAAGTCAAGGGAATAAAGTGATGTTCGGCACAAGGCATAAAATAGAAAATATTCAATTACGCTCTGAATTAGATACGCTACGTCTCGAAACCCGGCAGCGAGATAATGAACTGGACGAATTGCGGGCAGAAATAAATGAGTTGCGCAACGAGCTCGACCCAGCCGTCGCCAAGTGCGCCATGCATGAAGCTTTATTCAAACACATTCATCTGTTTGGCGACTCCTTTCTGGAGGTACAAAAATCTCTTG